>CAYWMC010000179.1:0-5658 GCA_964459345.1 uncultured Klebsiella sp.
GGCTGCACAAGTGGTCACCGGCATCGGCGAAGGCTGTGTGCAGGCCGGCTGCGCCCTGATCGGCGGCGAAACGGCCGAGATGCCCGGCATGTACAAGAAGGAAGACTACGATCTGGCGGGCTTTGCCGTCGGCATCGTCGAGAAGAGCGAAATCATCGAGAACGACTTTGTGAAACCTGGCGACGTGCTGATCGGCATGTACTCCGCCGGGCCGCACTCCAATGGCTATTCCCTGGTGCGCAAGGTGCTGGAAGTCAGCGGCACGTCTCTGGACATGCCCTTTGGCGGCAGCACCATTGGTGCAGTCCTGCTCACCCCTACCGAGATCTATGTGAAGGCCATCCAGGCACTGGAAGGCCATGTCGCCGTGCACGGGCTTGCCCACATCACCGGCGGCGGGATCGTCGAGAATCTGCCCCGCGTGTTGCCGGAAGGCGTGCAGGCGGTAATCGATCTGGCCAGCTGGCAACGCCCGGAGATCTTCCACTGGCTGCAGGCCAAAGGAAATATTCAGGACGCCGAGATGCTGCGCACCTTCAATTGCGGCATTGGCATGATCGTCTGCGTGTCCGCCAGTGACAGCGCGAAGGCCCTTGAGATTCTCGGCGGTCACAACAAGGGTGCCACCATCATTGGCAGCATCCGTTCCTGCCCAGCCGATGCCAGACCGGTCGTGCTCGAAGGCAGTCCGCGATGAGCCATGCGCCCTGCCCGATCGTGGTTCTGATCTCTGGCAACGGCAGCAATCTGCAGGCATTGATCGACCAGAGCGCAGCGGGTGGCTACGTCATCTGCGGCGTCATCAGCAACAAGGCAGACGCCTTCGGGCTGGAGCGTGCCGCCCGGGCAGGCATTCCCACCCGGGTCGTCCGCCACCAGGATTTTCCCGACCGCGAGTCTTTCGACCACCGCCTTATGGAGGAAATTGACAGCTTCTCTCCAGCGCTGGTGGTGCTGGCGGGCTTCATGCGCATACTCAGTGCGGCCTTCGTCAGCCACTATGCCGGCCGCGTGCTGAACATTCACCCATCCCTGCTGCCGCTCTACCGCGGCACCCACACCCACGAGCGCGTGCTGGAAGCGGGCGAAAAGGAGCATGGCGTGAGCGTACATTTTGTCACTGAAGAACTGGATGGCGGGCCGGTGGTGCTGCAGGCGGTGGTTCCCGTGCTGGCAGGCGACACGCGTGATGTGCTTGCCGCTCGCGTTTCGCAGCAGGAACACCGCATCTATCCCCGCGCTGTCAGCCTGTTCGCTGCCGGACGCCTGCGCATGCAGGGCAATGACGCATGGCTGGACGGCGAGCGCCTTGGCGCCAGCGGCCTGCGCGAGTATGCAACATGAACCGCGCCGGTCGACTGTACTGGCGCCTGAGTCTTGCTACGCTGCTTGCCTGCAGCCTGCCTGACGCACTTGCTCAGGAAGCCCCCGCTGCCACGCTCGACACTCCTCCTCTTTATGAAGCGACGTATCTCGCCAGAGCCCTCGGCGTGAGCGCCACGGCCTATCGCGTGCAGTCCAGCACGGGGGAAAACACCTATCGTCTGGAGAATCGCCTGACGCTGGCGCTGCTTGGCGCCACTGTTGGCACTGTCACTGAGTCCAGTGAATTTCGCTGGGACGGCACCCACGTCGTACCGCTGCAATACCGTTACTCCCAGACAGGCCTGAGCAGCCGTGAAGAAGCTGTAAGCTTTGACTGGGCGGCGATGACGGCCCTGAGCACGCAGAATGACGAAAGCTGGACACTGCCATTGCACGGCGGCGTGCAGGACAAACTGAGTTACAGCCAGAACATCGGCTACGACATCGGCGCACGTGCCCTGACCGAGATTGCCTACGCTGTGGCCGATGGCGACGAGATCGACGAACAGGTCTACCGCGTCAGTGCCCGGGAGGTCATCGACACGCCACTGGGGGCGCTGAACACCGTGAAGATCGAGCGGGTGCGCAGTGGCGACAGCCGTCGGCGCACAACGGTCTGGCTGGCCACTGACTGGCATTATCTGCTGGTGAAGCTGGAACAGGTGAGCGGATCGGGCACAGAAACCAGCCTCTCGCTGGAAACAGCCACTCTCAACGGCGAGGCAGTGCGGGGCCTCTGAGCGCCGTCAGGCCTCGTAGTCTTCCAGGCCTTCGGAGCGCCGGTGCATGTCGTACTTGCGCATCTTCTCGACAAGCGTGGTGCGTCGGATATTCAGTCGGTCGGCGGCTCGCGCCACCACGCCTCCTGCATCATTGAGCGCCTGATCGATCAGGTCGCGTTCCAGCGTCGCAAGGTATTCCTTCAAATCCAGTCCATTGAGCGGCAACAATGCCTGCGCGGCACCATTGACTGCCGGCGTCGCAGCGCCATGGCCTGACGGCACCGAAGCGCCATTGGCATGCGCTGCCGGGCTGAGGGTCTGCTCCGGCAGATTCTCCATGTCGCGCAGCTCTTCGTCCGTGAGATGCCGGAACTTGGCCGGCAGATCGCTGACACCCACTATGCTGTGGGGATGCAGTATGGCCATGCGCTCCACCAGGTTGGCCAGTTCTCGCACATTGCCCGGCCAGGAGTGCCGGCACAGCGACTCGATGGCGGCCTTGCTGAAGCGCACCGAGCCGCGCTTCTCGCCTTCCAGCCGGCTGATCAGTTCGGTCAGCAGATGAGGAATGTCTTCGGCACGCTCGCGCAGCGATGGCATCTCGATGGGGAACACATTGACGCGGTAGTAAAGATCCTGACGGAAGGTGCCCGCCTCGATCATGTTTTCCAGATTCTTGTGCGTGGCGGCAAAGATGCGGACATCGGTCTGCAGCGTCCGCGTGCCCCCTACGCGCTCGTAACAGTGTTCCTGCAGGACGCGCAGCAGCTTGACCTGCATGGGCAGTGGCATGTCGCCGATCTCGTCCAGGAACAGGGTGCCGCCTTCTGCCATCTCGAAGCGCCCGACGCGGGTGGAGATGGCGCCCGTGAAGGCCCCCTTCTCGTGACCAAACAGTTCACTTTCCAGCAACTCGGGCGGGATGGCGCCGCAATTCAGCGGCACGAACGGCTTGCCGGCCCGGCTTGAGTTCATGTGCAGATTGCGCGCGACGACTTCCTTGCCGGTGCCGGATTCGCCCGTGATGAGCACCGTCACTTCCTTGTTCGCCACCTGGCCCATCATGTGGCGAATGCGTTGCACCTCGGCGCTGTGACCCACCAGACTGCGGAACATGTTGTAGTCGCGGATGCCGGGCACATCGCGCAGACGCTGGGCATGGTCGCGATAGACCTGCGCCTTGTGCAGAGCGTCGAGCAGCGGCTGGTAGCGCACGGGGGAAGAGATGGTACAGGTGATGGCAGTGGTCAGTTCGGCAGGCAGCTGGCTGAGCGTGTCTTCAGTGCCGACCAGCACAATCGGCAGGCTGCGATCGCTGGCATGCAGAGCCTTGACCAGGCTTGTCATGGCCTCTGTGGCACAAGGGCTCACGAGGACGAGTTTGATGGCATTGCTGGTTTCGAAGGCCTCGGCCATCACCACACGCCAGTTGGAATGACGGGCTCCTACCGCATGCTCCCCCAGAAAATCCAGCAGGAGTGCGAGATCACGGCACGACGCATCGTCATCATCAATCAGAAGAATCCTGGCGTTGTCCGTGTTTCTCAAGTTGTCCGTTTCCATCCAGAAGCAGGCGCAGACCCCAAGGAAGGGGTCTGCACTGGTCAGCATTTGTTCTGGTCACGGATTAGACAACGGTGCAGCGGGATAGTCAATCTATTGACGCGGAGGGGGCTATTTCGTCCCAGGCCGCCTTGATGGTCTGCAGCAGGTCGGTCACTTCATCCACTATCGCCACGTCATTGCGCAGGTTTGCTTCCAGCAGGCGACGTTGCATGTAGTCATACAGACTGTCCAGATTGGCGGTCATTTCGGCATCCACCGTCTTGTCCAGGCTTGCCTGCAGGCCACCCAGAATCGACACGGCCTTGCCCAGCAGCAGGCCCTTCTGCGGAATATCGTCGCGCTGCATGGCGCCTCGGGCCTGTGACAGACGGTCCAGCGCGCCGTTGATCAACATCTGGATCAAACGGTGCGGGCTGGCGCCCTCGAGTGCGCTTTCGGTGTTGATGCGTTTGTATTGCGCGAGAGCGCTTTGTGCTGCGTACATGGAAATCTCCGGAGTGGTCGTTGGAACATAGGGTTTGTTGTAGTCAGTCATGGGTCAACTCGTTATTTCTTCTGAGAATTGCTGGCGAGGGTTTCCAGCATGCTCAGTTGCGACGTCAGGAAGTCCGAGGTCGAGTTCAGCTGCGAGATGATCTTGTCGTTGGCCAGGAAGGAGGTGCGCAGGCGCTCTTCGGAGCGCGCGATCCGCTCTTCCAGCTGCACACGCTTTTCGGCGATGGTTTCCAGCTCCAGATTCAGGGCATTGGTGCGCGCGGCGAACAGACCGCTGGCGCCCAGGTAGCCCTCCAGCAAGGTGTCCAGCCGCTCGGCGATGCCCTTGATATAGCTTACCGAGCCGCGGGCGCCCAAGGCGCCGCCCGTCACCTGCAGCCGCAGTCCGGCGGCCGCATCCGCGGTGCCTACCGCATTGGTTCCCGAACGCCCCAGCGCCCCAGCGCCCGTGTTGAAGCCGAAGATACCGGCCGCATTGCCGGTGAGATCACTGATCAGGACGCGCGAGCTGCTGCCGGTGCTGTCGGAGATGATGCCGAAGCCGCCCGAGTTGACGTCGTAGTCCACGGTAACGGACACACCGGCGGCCAGCAGCGCCGGACTGTTGTTGATGGCCGTCTGCATGGCCTGCGCCACGGCAGCAGGACTGGTGTTGCTGATGGTGCCCAGCGTCACCGGATTGGAGAGTATGCCGTCCACAGTCACGCGGAAGGTGTCGCCGGTGGTGCTGCTGGCCAGATTGCCGTAGGCGGCATTCAGATAGAAACCAGGCTGTGCCTCCACATTGCCGGCGGCGGCCACCAGAGTCTGGCCTGTTCCCACAGCCGCAATGCCATTGATCGTTCCTGCCACGTCCACGCCATCGACGGAGGTTTCACTCGGGTTGTTGCCAGAAAGCAGGCCCAGCTTGTTGCCTGCGCTGGTCGTGATGTCTGCGAAACTGATCTCGTCCCCCAGGTTTCCGGTGGAGAACACGAAGCGACCCTGTTCCGAGTCCTCGTCATACTCGTAGCTGACCGCGACGGCAATGCCATCCGTCCCTGTCTCGTTGGTCTGGGCTATCGTCAGTCCGTCATTGCCGGTGACCAGCTGATTGGCAAGCCCAAGCTCGGCGATGGCAGTGGCATTGACGTTCGTCAGTTCGATCTGGGTGCCGGCGCCAGGTCCGCTGGCATAGGTCAGCACCAGCTGGTCCGCGTCATCGAGCGACGCCGTCACCTGCGCTGACACGCCTGCGGTCACCAGAGCGGCCTGCACGGCTGCCAGCGTGTCGTCCGCATCGCTGGTCAAGGTGTTGACGACGATGGAGACCGGGCCGTCGCCATCGATGTCGATGTCGAAGCTCGCATTGCTGGTGGCGAAATCGAAGCCGAGCGCATCGAGTGGCGCCGTGCCGGTGACGGTGGCCGGCAGACCATTCCCGGTCACCTGGATCTGGGCAGCAGCGCCGGTCGCCGTGGTCACGAAGTAGATGCGGTCATCATCATCCAGCATCGCGGTCACGTCGCCG
>CAYWMC010000180.1:0-5622 GCA_964459345.1 uncultured Klebsiella sp.
GTCAGCACGTTCACGGCATCGATCGCCGCCACGCAGTGTCCCTGCCCCATCACCCAGGCCCGGGTCTTGCCCGTCAGCGCATTGGCAAGCAGGTAGCCGACATAGGCAGGCACGATGTTCAGGGCACCGCCGGTATGCCCCTCGGGCACCGGTTTGAAATCGGCCGCCGCCAGGGCGCGTCCGTCCAGAGACACCTGCCGCGCATAGGTCATGTGCGCCGTCAGCCACAGGCCCATGCTGGCCAGACGATCGGCCGCCGCAAACAACCGCCACGCGCGCTGCGCCGGGCACTGCCCGGTGATGTCCAGATACTCGACCAGAGCGGCGACGCGCTCCCGGGTATCGGCACGGTGGGCGATCACCCCCAGTCCCTTGCGCCATTGATCCTGCCAGTCATTCATGTCTGCTCTCCTGAGCCTGTGCGGTGATAGTGGCAAATTGCCTGAACATCTCGTCCATTTCATTGACCGGCGTCAAGGCGATGACGACGCCGCTGTCCGGGCTCTGCAGCCTGCTGGCACCACTGGCCTGCGCGTTGCGCTGCGCGTCCATGACGATGCCGAAAACCTGAAGTTCTTCCAGAATGCGCGCCCGCACGCGGGCCTGATTCTCGCCCACGCCACCGCCGATGCACACCGCGTCCAGGCCACCCAGCACCGCGACAGCCGCCCCAATGGCCTTGCGAATGCTCCAGCAGTAATGCGTCAGCGCCTGCTCCGCCGCAGGCAGCGAACTGGCAAGCAGAGCGCGCATGTCGCCTCTGCCCGGCGCCAGGGCAGCAAGGCCGGCATCATGGGTCAGACAGTGGCGAATCTGCTCCGCGCTCATGCCTTCCTGCTGCAGCAGATGCAGCACGATGCCGGGGTCCACGGTGCCGCTGCGCGTCGCCATCACCAGGCCTTCCAGCGGCGTGAAGCCCATGGTGGTGTCAAGCACCTGATCGTCCTTCCACGCGGTGAGCGAGCAGCCACTGCCCAGTTGCAGCGTGATCAGGCGTCGTGGGCCGGGAGTCCCGTCTGCAGGCTGCACCTGGCGCCATTGACTGCGGTGCGCCAGACCGTGAAAGCCGTAGCGTCGCAGTGGCCAGCGTGGCGACAATGCGGCGGGCAGTGCGTACAGCGCCGCCACATCGGACAATTGCCCGTACAAACCAGAGTCAAACACCGCATATTGCGGCACCTCTGGCCAGCGCTCGCGCACGGCCGCCACCAGACGCAGGGCCAGCGGATTGTGCAGGGGCGCCAGCGGGGCCCAGTGGGCGATGCGTGCCAGCAGTGTCTGATCAAGGAGAGATGGAACTTCCTGCACGGCGCCGGCGTGCACGATGCGATGCAGCACGGCATGGGGCGCGACGGCACTGGTGCCGAGATGTTCCCGCAGCCCGGACTCCAGCGTGCCAGGTGCCCCTTCCAGCTTCCGCTCCCACAGGGGTGTACCGTCCAGCGCACTGGCGGCCAGCTTGAGCGTGGCGCTGCCGGCGTTGCACATCAGTACGCTGTCTGAGCCGAGGGGCCAGGTCATCCGCTTACAACTCCTCGACGGCAATGCCGTCCTGCACCAGATCGGACGGAAACACCACGACGCGCTCGCCGTCCTGCACGCCACTGAGCACTTCCGCCATGTCGATGCTGCGCCGGCCGATACCTACCTCGCGCAACTGCACCAGCCCGTCCACGACGGCGAACACGTGCCAGCGCTCCTCCCGGCGAAACAGGGCACTGGTGGGCACCGTCAGTGCCGAAGCACTCTCGTCCACCACGATGGCCGCTTCGATGCGGTATTCGGCCCCGAGTCCGGGGTTGGGGCTGAGCAGTTCACCGATCACGTTCACGCGCTGTTCTTCCACTCCCAGGGCGGAGAACTTGGTGAAGGCCTCGGGTTCAACATAGCGCACAACCCCTTCCAGCGACTGTTCGCCGCCCCACCCTGTCACCTGGATGCGGTCACCCGGCGCCACCTGCACGGCTTCCTGGGTCAGCAGGTCTATCACCAGCTCCAGCGCATCCCCATTGCTGATCTGAAACAGCGGCGTGCCGGCGGTGAGCACCCGCTGACTCTTCTCGAACACGCGCTGTACCGTGCCGGCGGCAGGCGCCAGGACGTCCAGAATGCCCTCTGTCCCGGCGCTGCCCAGGCGCTGTGAACGGGCACTGTCGCGCTCGGCACTGGCGGCCTGCAGCGTGGCGCGGGCATTGGCCTCGCGGGCGGCAGCAGCGGCCGCTGCCTGGGCGAAGGATTCCCGCTCCTCCAGCGCAATCAGACGCTGCGCGAACAGAGTCTCCCGGCGCTGCGCCTCCTGCTGTGCGCGCGCCGCGGCACTGGCGGCCTCGTCCAGCGCGGCGGTGGCCACCCGGTAGCGCGCCTCGGCGGCCGCCACGGCAGCCTCGAGCACGGCCTCGGTGCGGCGATCCTCCGGCGCAATGGCAATACTGGCCAGCACCTGGCCGGCGCTGACTGAGTCGCCCTCGATCAGGGCTGTGCGCAGCAACTGTCCGGTGACGGGCGCTGCCACCGTGTAGGGTTCTCGGGCGCGGGTGCGGCCCTGCTCGTCGACACTCACCACCAGGGGACGCAGCGCCACGGGGGCACTCTCCACCGCCAGGGGGCGTGGCTGTGCGGACCAGACCAGCAGCGCCACCACGACGGCCGCGCCCAGCACACCGAGCAGCAGACCCGTGGAGGCCTTGCCGGCGTGGGCCATCCAGAAGGGGGCAGTGCTTGTGGGAGCCAGCCTTGCTGGCGAACGGGGCAGTGCCAGGCTCGGTTCGCGGGCAGGCCCACTCCCAAAAGCAGGCCCACTCCCAAAAGCAGGCCCGCTCCCACAATGTTCCTCTCGATACTCGTTCACTGTCTTCTCACCCCGCTCATTCTCGAGTCTTCAGTACACTGATCAGGTCCATGCTGTCCAGCCGCCGGCGCACGGCAAGGGCGCTCAGCGCCGCTGCCGCCACCGTCACTGCGGCCGCGGCCAGGAAGGTCTGCGCCGTAATCACATAGGGAATCCGGAAGGTGTCAGTCTGCAGGCTCGACACCATCAGCCAGGCCAGGGCATAGCCAATGACGCCGCCCAGCGGAATCGCCAGCAGCGTGATCACTGCCTGTTCGCCCAGCAGCAGCACCGCCACCTCGCGGCGATGAAAGCCCATGACCCGCAGACTCGCCAGCTCCCTGCCCCGCTCCGACAGCGCGATGCGCGCGCCGTTGTAGATCACGCCCACGGCAATCACGCTGGCAAACCCCACCAGAAAACCCACGGAGATGAAGATGTTGCGCGCCATCTCCCGCTCGAAGGACACCAGCATCGACGCGGGGGACGCCACGCCCGCCACCGCCGGCACCTGTTTCAGGTCCCGGTACAGGGCATTGCGCTGTGGCTCCATCACGGCAAGATAAGCCCCCGAGATGACATCCTGCTCGCCAGTCAGGCGGTGCAGCGCCTGCAGATTCATGTAGGCCGAGACGCCCAGAAAGTCATCGACGATGCCGGCGATCTGCGCCGAGGTCACCTGTCGCCGCCCCTCCAGCATCTCGACGCTGATCACATCGCCCACCTGCACCCGCAGGCGGTCGGCCAGGATGCGGCTGAGCACCAGGCCGTCCGCCGGCAGTTGCTGCACGCCGCCGCTGGCCGTGACGATGCGCCGCAGCTGCCCGTCCGGCTCCATGCCCTGAATGGCGGTCTCTCGGCTGAAATGCCCATTGCGCAGGCGTGCCGGTGCCATGCGGTAGGTTTCCACCCGCGTCACGCCCTCCATGCGCTGCAGCTCATGGCGCGCCGCGCCTGTCACGTTCTGCAGGAAGGACACGGTGATGTCCTCGCGCTGAATCTGCCGGAACTGCAGGTCGATCATGTGCAGCACGCCGTCGTACATGAACAGCCCGATGATCAGGATCGCCGTCGAGAACGCCACGCCCAGCGACGAGAAGAAAGCCTGCAGTGGCTTGCGTTCGACATTGCGCAGAATCATGCGCCCCGCCGAGGGCAGCAGACGGCCGATGCCCAGACGCTCCAGCGGCCCGGGCTCGAAGCGCGCCGGCGGTTCCGGACGCATGGCCTCGGCCGGCGGCAGCGCCACGGCCTTGCGCACGGCCCCCAGCGCACCACTGCAGGCCCCCGCCACGCTTACCCCGAGGGCGAACAGCAGCAGGGTGGGACTCAGGTGATATTCCAGCCCCGGCAGATCGAAATACTGGCGATAAATGCCGATGTAGGCGCCGCCCAGATACCAGCCCCCCACGGTGCCGATGACGGAACCCACCAGCACGGCTACCACGGCGAACATCAGGAAGTGGCGCCCCACCTCCCAGTCCCGGTAGCCGAAGGCCTTGAGCACCGCGATCTCGCCACGCTGGGTGGTGATCAGCCGCCCCAGCACCAGATGCAGCAGGAACACCGCCACCCCGAGAAAGATCGCCGGCATGGCCGTGCCCATCACGCGGTTCTGATCCAGTTCGCCCTGCAGCATCATGTGGGACGCCTGGTCCCGGCGCGGGTAGGCGCCGAAGCCACCGTAAGGCGCCAGCAACTCATTGAGCTGCGCAATCACGGCCAGTTCGTTGGCCCCGGGCGCCAGCTTCACGAAGGCTTCGTTGAACGCGCCATCCATGTCATAGGCCGGCCCCAGGGCACGGCGTCCCATCCACAGAATGCCGTAGCGGTCGTCCTCGGGCAGCAGCGAGCCGGGCGGCACCGAGTAGGAGTGTTCGGGGGAGATGGCCATGCCCACGATATCCAGCGTCCGCGCCCGGCCATTGATGATGGCCCGCAGGGTGTCCCCTGGCTGCAGCCCCCGCGCCAGGGCGAATTTCTCGCTGATCACCACCTCGTCCGGCGCGCCTGGCGCCACCAGCCGGCCGCGGGTCAACTGGATGTCGTTGAGCACCGGCCGGCCGTTCTCGGGAATCGACACGAAGCGCCCCTGGGCCGGCGCCTCCACGCCCTCCAGATCCAGCGTCGCCAGAAAGCTCACGCGGGAATCGGCCAGCGCCACGCCCGGGATGTTCTCGATCAGGGCAAGCACGGTATCGGGGGCACGGCGCAGGGAGGTCCAGACATCGGCGAAGCGCATCTGGTTGTAATAGCGCTGCTGGGCCTCGACCAGCGACTCATAACTGCCCCGCATCGTCACCACGGTCATGATGCCGGTGGCCACCACCAGGGCAATGGACAGCATCTGCCCCTTCAGATGCCAGCACTCCCGCAGCAGCTTGCGATTCAGAGCCCGCAGGCTGAGTACGGCGATGAGCTGATCGACGCGGCCTACCATTCGATGTGCTCCACGGCCATGCGCTGGGTGTGCTGCACCCGGTCGACGATCTGCCCGCTGCTCATGCGCACCACGGTGTCGCCGATGGCGCCAATGGCCGCATTGTGGGTGATGATCGCAGTGGTCGTACCCGTCTCGCGGTTCACCTGTTCCAGCACACCCAGAACGAGACGGCCAGTGCTGGCGTCAAGAGCTCCGGTGGGCTCGTCGCACAGCAGAATGTGCGGACGCTTGGCGATGGCGCGGGCAATGGCCACGCGCTGCTGCTCGCCGCCGGAGAGCTGGGCCGGGAAGTGGTCCATGCGCTTCTCGAGCCCGACCATGGCCAGGGCGTCTTCCGGCCGCATGGGCGAGG
>CAYWMC010000181.1:0-5462 GCA_964459345.1 uncultured Klebsiella sp.
TGTTCGGGCATGGAAAAGTTGTAATGAATGCCGGCGACGGTCTGCATGACACGCCCGTAGCGCAGGCCGAGGCCCTCGCGGTACAGCGTCTTCAGACGACCGATGTTGGAGCTGCCATAGCGCGCCAGCGGAATCTGTTCGTCGCTCTCGATCAGGCAAGGCATGCTGGACACCCACAGCCGCTCGCCTTCCGGCAGTTGAGCGTAGGTGTAGGCGTGCAGATCGTGCAGCTGCTGCAGGCAGTCTTCGATGGACCCGCTGACCGGGGTGATCAGTTCCAGAAGCGCTTCGGAATAATCCGTGGTGATGCTGGGATGCGTCAGTGCAGAGCCAAGGCTGGACGGATGGTCTGTCTGCGCCAGCGTGCCGCGGGAAGTGACCCGCAGACTTTCCTTCTCGATACCGCGGCGGATCTGTCCCCATTCCGGTTTGAACCGGGCCAGGCCGAAGCGCTGCAAACTCTCTGTCATTGTGATCGTCATACTGCGCCCTCTGCGCGATGGCCCTGTGGACCGGCCGCGACTATCGCCTCGGACACCTTGAATTTCATGAAATTGCGCTGGAACTGGTCAACCAGTTCGGCAGCCTTCCTGTCGTATTGCGCAGGATCAGCCCAGGTGCTGCGCGGGTTCAGCACGGCGCAGTCTACCCCCGGCACCGCCCGTGGAATCTGCAGATTGATGCCGGGCAGATGCTCAGTGGGCACTGACTTCAAGGAGCCGCTCTGCACTGCCGCTATCACTGCGCGGGTGTCCGGGATGCTGAACCGGCGCCCTGTGCCAAGCGGCCCTCCGGTCCAACCCGTGTTCACCAGATACACCTGAGCGCCCGAGGCCTCGATGCGTTGCATCAGAAGCTCGGCATAGACACCTGCCGGGCGGGGGAAAAAGGGTGCGCCGAAACACGTGGAGAACGTGGCCTTGATGCCTTCGCCGGCACCCACTTCCGTGGAACCCACCAGTGCCGTATAGCCACTGAGAAAGTGATAGGCCGCCGCCTCTTTGGACAGAATGGCGACAGGCGGCAACACGCCATTCAGGTCACAGGTCAGGAAGATGATGGCCGAGGGCTCGGCGGCGCGGTTGTCCGGCATGCGCACGGGGATGTGCGACAGGGGATAGCAGGCCCGGGTGTTCTGGGTCAGGCTGACATCGGCGTAGTCTGCCCGGCGGGTCTTCTCGTCCAGCACCACGTTCTCAAGCACGGCGCCGAAGCGGATGGCATTCCATATTACCGGTTCGTTCTTCTGGCTCAGATCGACGCATTTTGCGTAGCAGCCGCCTTCCAGGTTGAACACGGTGCCTTTGCCCCAGCCATGCTCGTCGTCGCCGATGAGGAAGCGGGTTTCATCGGCCGACAGAGTGGTCTTGCCGGTGCCGGACAGGCCGAAGAACAGGCACACGTCGCCGCTGGCGCCCACATTGGCGGAGCAATGCATGGGCAGCACATCATGAGCCGGGAGCAGGAAATTCTGCACGGCGAACATGGACTTCTTTATCTCGCCCGCATAGCGCATGCCGGCCAGCAGAACGCGTCGTTTGGCAAAGTCGAGTATCAGGGCGCTTTCGGAGTTGGTGCCGTCGCGCGCGGGATCGCAGACGAACCCCGGGGCGCTGAGCACCTGCCATACCGGCTTGTGCAGCGGGTTGTAGTCCTCTGCGTGAATGAACAGAGTGCTGGCGAAGAGGCTGTGCCAGGCCAGTTCGGCGCTGACCTGCACCGGCTGATAGTACTCGGGGTGCGCTCCCACGTGGAGGTCGGAGATGAACACATCCTTGTCGGCCAGATAGGCGCTGACCCGATCCCACAGCGCACTCGCCCGCGCGGGATCGAAGGGCTGGTTCACGGCGCCCCAGTCGATGAGGTCCTGGGTAGAAGGCTCCTGCACGATGAAGCGATCCCGCGGGCTGCGGCCAGTGCGCTTGCCCGTCTCCACCACCAGGGCGCCAGTATCGGCCAGACGCCCTTCCGTGCGCTGAAGAGCGATCTCGATCAACTGGCTGCTGCTCAGATTCTGGTACAGGCGGCGCCCATTCCCGGAGCGGATATCCGTGCTGCTACTCGGCATTCGGTAGGTCTCCTGACTCTTCAAGTTCTTGTTCCTGGTCCTGGTGTCGAGTGCCGGCTTGCGCGAGCGGGGCGGACTCCCGCAGATCGGAAGCGCCCGGATTATGCCAAAAAAACTTCAGGCCAGCGAACGGCCCGCTCGCCGGGTGCCAGGTCACTCGGAACGCTGCCGCAGCGCCTGTCGCAATCGACGGTCCTTCTTGTCCGGCTTCGCCATGGGTTGTTCCAGCAAGGCATGCAGCCGGCGTTGCTCACCCACTTGCTGGCGCTTCGCCACACTTTCTTCCGTTTCGCGGTACAGCAGCGCCGCTTCGGGGGCGCCGCGGCGCTGTTCAGACAGGCCCGTCACCAGCAGGATGCGTTCATCCCAGCCCAGCCGCACCGTCAGCAACATGCCCACACTCATCTCGCGCCCTGGCTTCAGACGCTGGCCCTCGGCCTGCACCTTGCCGCTTTCCACTGCCTGCTTGGCAATCGCGCGTGTCTTGAACAGGCGGGCCGCCCACAACCACTTGTCCAGACGCACGCCGGTGCTGTCTTTCTCTTTGGCATCATTCATCGTGGCACCAGTCCCGGCATGATGTCGGTGAAATGGCTGATCTGCCGGAACTCCGGTGACGCGGCCAGGGCAGGGCGCTGGCTGTCCGGCTGTTGCACGCCCAGCAGGTGTCCGATGCCTTCCTTTTGCGCACAGCGCAACACGGGCAGACTGTCGTCGATCAGCAGGGTGCGCGCAGGATCGAACGGGTGGCGCTCGCGCAGGGCGTGCCAGAAGCCGTCGTTCTCCTTGGCCAGAAGCAGTGAGTGCGAGCTCACCGTCTGGTGAAAGTGGCGGTCGATCCCCGTCGTCTGCATCTTCAGGGCAAGGCTCTGGGGATGGGCATTGGTGACCAGCAGCACTTGCCTGCCACTGCCGCGCAACTGCTGCAGGAAATCGACAGCATGGGGTCGTATCGCGATCTTGTGCCGGATGTCTTCCTTCAGGCGCGCGATGTCCAGCGCCAGGCTGTCCGACCAGAAGTCCAGACAGTACCAGTCCAGCGTGCCCTTCACATTCTCATAGCGGGCGCGCAGCAGCACCGACGCCTCTGCCGCGCTGAGTCCGTGCAGCTCGCCATAACGTGCCGGGACGAATTCTTCCCAGAAGTAATTGTCGAAGTGCAGGTCGAGCACCGTGCCGTCCATGTCCAGCAGCACCGTGTCGATGTCCTTCCAGTCCAGCATGGGTCTCTCAGTCTCGTGTCAGTAGGCGTCCAGGCCCTCGGTGAATTCGATGTACACACCTGTGGGGTCTGTGATGAAGGCGATCTTCAGGCCGAGGGCCGGCACGTCGCGGTAGGCGACATCGAAGGCGATGCCTTTTTCTTCCAGCAGCTTGCAGAAAGCTTCCAGATTCTCCACCTCGAAGCCGATGTGGTCGATGGAGCGGCCCTTGGTCGCGAGCCGTTCTTCCTGCGAGTTGTTGAAGCTCAGATTCATGCCGGGGACGTTGGTGGTCGTGGCGATCGAGCCGCGCGGACGCACTTCCAACCCCAGCAGCTGCGTGTACCACTGCAGCAGTTCCTCGTGTCCAGGGGTGAAGAAGTGGATGTGGTAGGGCACAACTTCAAGGGGCAGCGCCTGATCTTCCTGCAGTTCCACATACACATCGTCCGGCATCATGACGTAGGCGTTGGGCTGGCCTTCGGCGCCGAGGAATTCGCGGCCCACCCAGAGGCCGTCCGCGCGCCACTTTTCGAGGAATTTTGCGAGATTGCGCACCTTGAATCCGAAGTGGTCCATCACCGTGCCCTGCGAGCCGCCGGTGGGTTCGCGAGCGCTCAGGAGTATGGCCATATTGGGCATGCGGATGGCGGTCAGGGTGCCCCTCTGCACGACTGTGCCTCCGAAGTGCTTCACCCACAGGGATTTGTGCAGTTCCATGTCAGTGACATTGAGGTGCACATGGCCGTAGGTCAGGCCGGCCTCATTGGGTACGGCAAGCTGGGCATTGGCGCTGCCGGCGCTGAGCGCGAGCAGAAGCAGAAGGGCGAATGAGCGCATGGAGAGAGTCCTTGTTGTTGTTATGGCTGGAACACTGCGCAGGCATGCTAGCATCGCTCTCAATGAATAGTCGAACGTCGCGCAAGCGCGGCACACAAGGCGCGGGAAAGGAGAAATGCAGGACATGCGACACAAGCTGGAGGCCGTGCTGGCCATCGCCGAGCGGGCGGGCAAGGAGATACTCGAGGTGTACGCACGCCCCGCTGCAGTGCAGGTTGAATACAAGGCGGACGACTCGCCACTGACCGAAGCCGACACCCGTGCCAACACCCTGATTGTGCAGGCACTGCGGCAGCTGAGCCCGGCCATTCCTGTGCTCTCGGAAGAGACTGCGCTGCCGCCGTTTGCCGAGCGTGGTGCCTGGCAGGAATACTGGCTGATCGACCCGCTGGACGGGACCAAGGAATTCGTGAGCCGCAATGGCGAATTCACCGTGAATATCGCGCTGATCCGAGACGGCGTCCCGGTACTTGGGGTCGTGCACGCCCCTGTGCCGGGCGTCAGCTGGCTGGGAGTGCCCGGTGCAGGCGCATGGAAGTGCGTCACAGGCGAGCCCTGGCAGGCAATCCATACGGCGTCCCTGCCAACGGGGGCGCTGCGCGTGGTGGCCAGTCGCCGGCATGGGGCAGAGGCGCTCGATCTGCTGCTGCAGCGCCTGGGCCGGCATTTCCCGGAGGTGTCTCTGCTCAACAAGGGCAGTTCGCTGAAGTTCTGTCTGCTGGCAGAAGGCAGTGCGGACTTCTATCCGCGGCTCGCGCCCACCAGTGAGTGGGACACGGCTGCGGCGCAGGCAGTGCTGGTGGCGGCCGGGGGGGCAGTGCTGCAGGAGGATTTGCAGGCGCTGCGTTACAACGCCAAGGCGGACATTCTCAATCCGTCCTTTCTGGCTGTCGCCGATGCAGGTGCCGACTGGGCCAGGCTTCTGGCTTGAACTGGGATGGTCTGAGCCAGGCTATTCGGGGACGTGAATCGGCAGTTCCGCCGCAAACAGCATCGCCCGATCGCGATCCCTCGCAGCCCAGTTGAGCAGGGTCTCTTCACTGGGCTCCACGCGGCGGGCCAGCACGCCAGTGCCGTTTACCAGCACCTGTACCGGCTGTTCGAAGTCCACTTCTTCCGCGCTGAGCAACAGCGTGAAATCGCGCACCCCGAAGGACGTCACTTCAAACACATTGCCCCGGCGTTGCACCACGACTCGGCCCGGCTGGCCGGGCGTGGTCAGGGTATCGATCCGCAGCCAGTGGTTGCGGTTGTAGCGATCCGTCCGGTCGGTGGCCCACTGGACGCGATCGGGCAGCGGGTCGCGCACATGTTCTTCCTTGAAGCGCTCGATGGCCGGGCGTTCTTCGGGC
>CAYWMC010000182.1:0-2345 GCA_964459345.1 uncultured Klebsiella sp.
CCGTTTTTCTTCAGCAGGCCCATCAGGCTGGCAAGGCTCGCGCGTGTCTCCAGGGCATCCTGCTCGCCCAGCGCATCCAGCACAAGGCGCCGATAGCCGTGGTGCAGTGATGTGCGGCCGGCCGGGTTGATGCCTCCCATGCCGATGATGACGGGCAGATGTGCCATGCGGGGTCCCCTGAATACGTGAATGCCTGGCTACTATAGAGAGACAGGTTTGAGTCCGACTATGGCAAAAGAGACAGTTTGCTGTGCAATCTGGCCATTGCCTGGCGGGCAGGCAAGCACAGCAAGCCGTATTCCACATTGCGTGCCAGCGGCGCGTCGCTATAGCATAGCCCCATGAACTCGCCTTCCTTCCTGCAACGCATCCAGCAGATCCACCTCGACCTGGGCATTCCCGAGCGCTATGCGCAGGACACTGTCCTGTGCCTTTGCGAAGAACCGCAGGAGCTCGTCCCGACCGAACTGGACTATCACGGGCGCGAGCAGCGTCTTACCCCGGCAGCCTGCGCGGCGTGGCAGTCCATGAGGCAGGCGGCTGCGCAGGAAGGCGTCGTCCTGTTTCTGGTATCGGCCTACCGCAGCGTGGACTACCAGGCACAACTCATCCGCCGCAAGCTCGAGGCAGGGCGGGACATCGCGCAGATTCTCTGCGTGAACGCGGCTCCAGGCTACAGCGAACACCACACCGGCAGGGCCATCGACATCGGCACCCCCGAGTGTCCTGGCCTGGATGAAGCGTTCGAGACCACCCCGGCCTTTGCCTGGCTGCAGGCCCGGGCAGGCGGTTTCGGCTTCCGGCTTTCCTACCCGCGCGGCAACACCACGGGCATCAGTTACGAGCCCTGGCATTGGTGTTTTTCGCCTTAGACAAATCAAATTCAATGGGGTAGGCTGCAAGTGAAAGCTCAAGAAGGAGATGGAATGCAAACCGCTCGACACGCCGCAGTGAAGGTTCTGCTGGCACTCCTGATCTTGACAGCCGCCATGCGCGGACTGGCTCAGGAGCCGCAGATCCCGTTCGAAGACTGGCTCGCGACATTGATTGCCGAGGCTCGCGAACAGGGTATACGCGAAGAAATCATCGAGCAGGCGCTGGTGTCCGTCACCCCCATCCCGCAGGTCATCAGCAATGACCGCAGTCAGGCCGAATTCACCGAAACCTTCGAACAATACCTCGAGAAGCGCGTCACCCAGTGGCGCATCGACACCGGCCGCGCCCGGCTCGCCGAGCACCACGATCTGCTGGCGCGCGTTGGCGCGCAGTACGGCGTGGAACCCCGCTTCATCGTCGCCTTCTGGGGCGTCGAGACCAACTACGGCAACTTCACCGGCGGCACCGATGTCATCCGGGCGCTGGTGACCCTGGCCTATGATCCGCGCCGCGCGGCCTACTTCCGCCGCGAACTCTTCAGTGCCCTGCAGATTCTCAACGATGGCCATATCACCCACGCCGACATGAAAGGCTCCTGGGCAGGCGCCATGGGGCAGAGTCAGTTCATGCCCTCCAGCTTCCTGCAGTATGCCCAGGACTTCGATGGCGATGGTCGCCGGGACATCTGGACCACCGAGGCAGATGTGTTTGCATCCATCGCCCAGTATCTGAAAGGTGCCGAGTGGCGCGATGACCAGACCTGGGGCCGCGAAGTGCAGCTGCCCGCCGATTATCACGCCCGTGCAGACCAGTGGAAGCAGCCGCCTGCCGAGCATTCCTGCAGCGTGGTGCGCCACCACACGCAGATGCTGCCGCTGTCGCAGTGGCAGGAGATCGGCGTGCGTCGTGCTGATGGCACCGACCTGCCGGACAATGATTTTCTGGCCTCGATCATTCTGCCCGATGGCCCGCAAGGGCGGGCCTTCCTGACCTATCAGAATTTTCGCGCCATCCTGCGCTACAACTGCGCCAACAATTACGCCCTGTCCATCGGGCATCTGGCCGATCGCCTGGCGGGCTATTGAATTCCGGACAACACGCAACAACATCTTTCAACAGGCGTCGCAGAACTTGCGACAGATCAACGACGAGGAGGGCCAAGCACAAGCAGCATTGAAACAACAAGCAACGTGTCACGACAACAAGGAGACTTTCGCAATGTCCAACGAATTCCAGATTGTATTTCACAACATTGACCAATCAGCTGCGTTGATCGAAAACGTCAACAAACGCATCGAGAAGCTGCAACGCTTCACCAATGACATCATCGGCGGTCGCGTCGTCCTGGACTCTCCGCACAACAATCACCACAAAGGCAAGGTATTCAGCGTTGCCGTCGAAATTCACACCGCGTCCCGCGAAGTGATCGTCAAGCAGGGTCAACACGACAAGCCTGCTCACGAAGATAT
>CAYWMC010000182.1:2445-5429 GCA_964459345.1 uncultured Klebsiella sp.
TTCTGTCGCAACTGCCTCGCCAAATGGTATTCCGCTGCCGCCCAGGACAAGGGGCTGGCAGTGGACTACGAGGCGGCGCGGGAGATGGTCTACGGCATGCCTTACGCGCAGTGGAAGGAAAAATTCCAGCTGAGCGTTCCGCCTCAATAGATTACAAGGGAGAGACCTGCAGAACCGGGGTTGTCGCGTATGGCGGCAACTGCGGTTCTGCAGTGTCTACAATGTCTCTGCTTCCACATTGAAAAGTTTGGTGCGCACCAGATGCCGGTATTCATTCGGCGTGATGGCGTTGACGCGCTTGAACAGCGCCGAGAAATAACTGGTGTCCTGATAGCCCACCGCATACGCAATTTCGGCAATGCTCAAATTGCTCTGCTTGAGCAATGCCTTGGCCTGCTGCAGTCGCACCTCCTGCAGGTATTGCAACGGCGTCTGCCCCGCTGCCAGGCGAAAGCGCCGGTTGAATGAGCGCACGCTGATGTCGAATTTTCCGGCCAGCGTCTTCAGCGCCACATCCTTCTGATAGTGCTTCTTCAACCACTCCTGAATCTTGATGATCTGCTCGTCGTGATGGGTGTCCTTCTCCTCGCTGGCCAGCAGCATGGACTCGTAGGAGCGTTTCAGCTCGTGGGTGAAATGGTGCGACACCTCGTCTGCCACCGCGGGCGTGAACAGTCGTTCCACGAAATGCAGCATCACGTCGCGCACCGCGTTGACACTGCCGGTGCAGTAGAGGCGGTCGGCGTGGGTGATGAAGCGCCGGCGCTGCAAGGTCACGCGCGGATAGCGCTTGTTGAAGTCGTCGAAGTAATACCAGTGGGTGGTGGCATTGCGGCCATCCAGCAGGCCCGCCTCGGCGAGGAAATAACTGCCGGTGCCCACGCTGCAGATGGTGGCACCCAGCGCGTACTGCGCAGCCAGCCAGGCCGTGATGCCGGGATGTGCGCTGACGATGGCGTTCGGATTGCCCCACAGGGCGGGGATGAAGATCAGATCGGTGCGGGGAATGTCGGCCAGACGTGCCTGCGGCGCAATGACGATGCCACCGATCATCGTCAAGGGCAGGCCCTGTTCACTGGCGATCAGAAAGCTGCGGCGTTCGGCCTTGCGATTGCGGATGCGCTTGATGACATCGGCGGCGTGAATCATCTCCAGCGGAATCGTGATGCTGGAGGCAAGGGCACTCTCGATCGCCAGCAGGGTCACATGTTTCATCGGGCACCTTGATAGGAGACGCGCAGCACGTACCATTCCCGCAGGCCGCCCGGGGTAAGTATCTCTACCTCGCTGTCAGCCGCCTTGCCCAGAAGGGCCCGCCCCAGTGGCGCATCGACGCTGATGTAGCCAGGTTTTTCGGCGATCTCGTCAGGCCCCACCAGACGGTAGTCGTGTACCACGCCGTCCTCATCCTCCACGGTGATCCAGGCGCCGAAGTAGATGCGCGAGGGATCGGAGGGTGGCTTGTCCACCACGGTCAGCGCTTCCAGGCGCTTGCGCAGGTGCCGTACGCGGCGATCGATCTCCCGCAGGCGCTTCTTGCCGTAGATGTATTCGGCATTCTCGGAGCGGTCGCCCATGGCAGCGGCATCGCTCACCTGCTGGGTGACCTTGGGGCGTTCGACGCGCCACAGAAAGTCGAGTTCCTCGCGCAGACGCTTCTCGCCTTCGACGGTGATGTAGTTGGAGATACGGGGGCGGGGTTTGCTGTCGTCTTGCATCATGGCGTGGCTGGCTGGGCCGGCTCTCTCGGGAAACGGGATTGCCCGGCACAATAGCCGAAATCCCCCGTCTTGGCATCACTCCAGCGGCAGCGTCAGCTGGCGGCGCTGTGGCTGACGCACATAGTCGGCGTCCTGCTCCCGCACGCCGTCACCCTGCGCGCCCGAGCGCTCCAGCCGCACGCCCAGACCAATAAGCCGCACGGGGCGGTTGCCGCGGGCATGGGCCTCGAGGCACAGCTGCACATAGCCTTCGAGTTCCGTGGCGGGGGACATGGCTTCAATGGTGGTGGAGACGAAGTCATTGAACTTCAGTTTCAGGTATTTCTTGCTCACCCGGTACTCCCCCAGCACACGGGCCAGGCGGGATTCCATCTGCTGATGGAGCTCGGGCAGTTTCGCCAGGCAGTCCTCCAGGGTGGGCAGATCCGACGCGTAGGTATTCTCGACACTCAGCGACTTGCGCGTGCGGTCGGTGTTGACCGGCCGCTCGTCGATGCCACGGCACAGGCGGTAGAGGCTGAGCCCGAAGCTGCCGAAGTGCTCCGTCAGCGCGGCTTCGTCCAGGCTGCGCAATTGCTCGCAGGTCTCGATGCCCATGCCGTTGAGACGAGCGGCGGTGACCTTGCCCACGCCGAACAGCTTCTTCACCGGCAGCGCCCGCACGAAGGCATCGACCTCATGGGGTTTGACCACGAACTGGCCGTCGGGCTTGTTCCAGTCACTGGCGATCTTGGCGATGAACTTGTTGGGGGCGATGCCGGCAGAGAGGGTGATGCCCACGGTCTCGCGCACCCGCTGACGAATCTCCTGAGCGATGAGCGTGGCACTGCCCTGGCAGGCGGTCGCGCCGGTGACATCCAGATAGGCTTCGTCCAGCGACAGCGGTTCGATCAGGGCGGTGTAGTCGCGGAAGATCTGGTGCACCGCGTCGGAGGCCTCGCGGTATTTGTCCATGCGCGGGTGGATGACGATCAGTTGCGGGCACTTGCGCAGCGCCGTGGACATGGGCATGGCGGAGTGGATGCCGAAGCGGCGGGCTTCGTAATTGCAAGTGGCGACGACGCCGCGCTGCTCAGGGCGACCGCCGACCGCGACGGGCTTGCCGACCAGCGCAGGATTGTCCCGTGCTTCGATAGAGGCGTAGAAGCAGTCGCAGTCGCAGTGAATGATCTTGCGGGAGTCAGACATGCTTGCAGCTTCCCGTGGGAGCGGGCTTGCCCGCGAACAACGGTACCTGAAAATTACAAGTTAGCGGGCAAGCCC
>CAYWMC010000183.1:0-5408 GCA_964459345.1 uncultured Klebsiella sp.
GCGCAGAGCGATGGTGTTGTTGTAGGACTTGGACATCTTCTGCCCGTCCAGGCCAGGCATTTTCGCGGCGGGCGTCAGCAGCGCCTGGGGTTCGACGAGAATCGACTTGCCGCTGCCCTCCAGATGCCCGAGCAGGCGTTCCTTGTCACTGCCGGAGAGGTTCTGCTGGTCATTGACCAGTGTCCGGCCGCTCTCCAGCGCTTCCTGAGACCCGTCTTGCTGATAGGCCGTGCGCAAGGCGGCGAATTCGCGCGCCGCACTTTTGCCCATCTTGCGCACGGCCTGTTCGGCGCGTTCCGCAAAATCAGGCTCACGTCCGTACATGTGGTTGAAGCGGCGGGCGACTTCGCGCGTCAGTTCAACATGAGCCACCTGGTCAGCGCCCACCGGCACATGGGCCGCCTTGTAGATCAGGATGTCGGCGGCCTGCAGCAGCGGGTAGCCGAGGAACCCGTAAGTCTCCAGATCCTTGTCTCGCAACTTTTCCTGCTGGTCCTTGTAGCTGGGCACGCGTTCCAGCCAGCCCAGCGGCGTAATCATGGACAGCAGCAGATGCAGCTCGGCATGCTCCGGCACTCTGGACTGCAGAAACCGCGAGCTGGCACTCGGGTCGACGCCTACGGCCAGCCAGTCGATCACCATCTCGAAAACGCTTTCCTGCAGTATGCGGGGGTCCCTGTAATGGGTGGTCAGCGCATGCCAGTCGGCGACGAAGAAAAAGCACTCATACTGGTGCTGCAACACTATCCAGTTCTTGAGGACACCATGCAGATGCCCCAGGTGGAGTCTGCCTGTGGGGCGCATGCCGGATAGAACGCGTTGCTGCGAATGGGCGGAAGACAATCCCTCACTCCTTGATTTTCTGACCGATTTTGAAGTGCGGCATTATTGCAGATGGGCAGTTCGAATACGATTGATTTTCTGCCGCAGGACGCTGGCGGGCTATTGAAACGGGGTGGGATCGCCTTTGCCAACACGCAGTACCTGCGCAGCACCATCGGCCAGATCGATCACCGTTGTGGCCTGATTGCCGCAGGAACCGCTGTCGATGATCAGATCCACAAGGTGTTCCATGCGGTCCTGAATGTCATAGATCTCGGTCAGCGGCTCGGGGTCTCCAGGCAGAATGAGACTGGTGCTCATCAGCGGCTGTCCGGTTTCCGCAATCAGGGCCTGCGCCACCGCGTTGTCGGGCACCCGCAGGCCGATGGTCTTGCGCCGTGGATGCATGAGGCGCCGAGGGACTTCGGCAGTTGCATTGAGGA
This sequence comes from uncultured Klebsiella sp., assembly GCA_964459345.1. Classification (GTDB taxonomy): domain Bacteria; phylum Pseudomonadota; class Gammaproteobacteria; order Pseudomonadales; family Pseudohongiellaceae; genus UBA5078. The sequence goes on from CAYWMC010000183.1 coordinate 1,266, forward strand.
TGAACGTATAGGGCCCTGGCGTGTAGGCCTTCAGCAGACGGTAGGCACTGTTGGGCACCTTCGCATACGTGGCGATGGAGGACAGATCGGCACAGACCAGGGTGAAGTTGTGTTTGTCATCCAGTTGCCGGATGCGGCGGATGCGCTCCAGCGCGTCCTTGTCGCCGATGCAGCAGCCCAGTGCATAGGTGGAGTCGGTCGGATAGATGATGACGCCCCCTTCCAGCAGCACACGCACAGCATGCTTGATCAGGCGCGGTTCCGGATTCTGCGGATGGATGTGGAGCAGCTGGGCCATGGGAACATTACTCGCCGGAGTCTGCAGACAGGGGCGGAAGCGCTGTCTGTCGGGGCCGGCGCGGCGAACAATACCAGACTCCCCCTGGCAAATCGATTACCATGAAACCCCATCAAAACCCCTGACCTGCGAGGAAAATCAGGAATGCTGTACGCCATACTCTGCGAAGACGTCCCCGACAGCCTGCCATTGCGCATGGCCGCCAGACCCGCCCATCTCGAACGCCTGCAGGCAATGGTGGAGGCAGGAAGAATCATTCTGGCCGGCCCGCACCCAGCCGTCGATTCAGCGGACCCCGGCGCTGCCGGCTTTACCGGAAGCCTGATAGTGGCAAGTTTCGACACGCTGCAAGAGGCACAGGCCTGGGCAGACGCCGATCCTTATGTCACGGCGGGCGTCTTTGCCAGCGTCACGGTCAAGCCCTTTCGCAAGGTTCTTCCCTGAACTCGCTCAGGGCGCCCCGGCAGCCGGCCTCAGGGCCGGAAACCCAGCATCCAGTGCAACATTCCACGCATCGACCTCCGTTTTCTTCCGCGCCATGAGTGCCGTGGTATCCCCGGCAATGGTGATGCTGAGAATGCGGTCACCGCGGGCAATGCGGCGCACCACGTCCATGCCGCTGGTGACATTGCCGAATACCGAGTGCAAACCATCCAGATGAGGAGTTGGCACCAGGGTGAAGAAGAACTGGCTGCCATCCGTCCCAGGACCACTGTTGGCCATGGACAGGGTACCGGGGCGCGTGTGCTTGAGCACGATCTCGCCAGTGTAACGATACCCCGGACCTCCCGTGCCCGTGCCCAGCGGGTCGCCGCCCTGCACGACGAAATTGCGCTCGATGCGATGAAATGTCAGGCCATCATAGAAGCCGCGCTGCGCCAGATTCACAAAACTGGCCACGGTCGTTGGCGCCGCACGTTCATTGAGGTCCGCTTCGATCGTGCCCTTGTCTGTCACGATGGTGGCCTTGAGAGTCTGTGCATGTGCGCCACTGGCGCCCCACGCCAGCAACACGATGCCGGCCAGTACACGCAGGCTCGGCAGCAAACGTCTGAGAGTCATAGATCAATCCTGAATTGCATGGTGACAGGCGCATGGTCCGAGAACTGCTGCCCGGTGTAAATCTGTGCCGCCTCTACCGTATCTACCAGTTCGGGACTGATCACATGGTAGTCAAGGCGCCACCCCACATTCTTTGCCCTTGCCTGGCCGCGGGCCGACCACCAGCTGTATTGTTCGGCTTCCTTGTTGACCAGGCGGAATGCATCCACCCAGCCAGCTTCGTCATACAGCGTGTCCAGCCAGCGTCGTTCCTCGGGCAGGAAACCCGAGTTCTTCTGATTGGATTTCCAGTTCTTGAGGTCGATTTCCTTGTGGCAGATATTCCAGTCGCCGCAGATGATGTATTGCCGCTTGTCCTCGCGCAGCGCGCGCATATGCATCATGAAATTCTCCAGAAATGCGAACTTGCAGGACTGCCGCTCCTCACCGCTGGAGCCTGAAGGCAGATACAGCGAGGCCACGCTCAGAGGACCGAAATCCGCCTGGATATAGCGCCCCTCTTCATCTGCCAGAGGAAAGCCCAGCCCGGGTGTCACCCGGTCCGGCTTCTTCCGCGAAAAGATGGCGGTGCCGGAATAGCCCTTCTTGAGCGCATCGAAGTAATAGCAATGAAAACCCTCCGGAAAGTACTGCGGGTCTTCCAGCTGTCCAAGTTGCGCCTTGGTTTCCTGCAGACAGACAACGTCCACATCCTGGGTCTGCAGCCACTCGAAGAAGCCCTTCCTGGCAGCCGACCGAATACCGTTGCAATTCAATGTCATCACTTTCACAGACTGCCCTCCTTTGCGGCTGTTGCCTGCGCTCTGGCCAGCTTGACCAGCTCGGTCACCATGGGTTTCATGAAGAACTGGGACTCCGGCATCACACTGACGCGGATGCCGGCAGCGGACAGCTGATCCCCCACCACCGGGCCCACGGCGGCCACGGCCACACGGGCAAGCCCAGCCTGCAGGACATCCTCGATGCCATGACTGCGCGCCACTTCCACCAGGCGCGTGTACTGGGGCTGGCTGGTGAACGTCATCATCGTGACGTCGCCGCGCACAAGACTGTGCAGGAGTTCGACCACCTTCTCTTCGTGGGTGTGAGGCGCATACACATAGGGTGCCACGCTGCTGACAATGGCGCCGCGCCCACGCAGATAGTCCATCAACAGCAAATTGGGCTCCTCACCATACAACTGCACCGCCACGTGCCTGCCGGCCAGCTCCAGCTCCTCGAGAGCTTCGATGACTCCGGGCGTGGTGGGAGCCTTGCCCAGCAGATCAGGCTTGAGATCCATTTCCTTGAGCGCGCGCCCGGGCTTGGGACCGCGGCAGACTGTGGTCGTGCGTTGCAGGGCGGCTATGAAAGCCTCTTCCCTGCCATGCCGTTGGGCCAGGCTGCGCAGGCGCCTCAGGCCCTCACCGGTAAGGACGACCAGGTATTCCGCTGGCGCGGCAATGAACGCGTCGATCCAGCGCAAAATGGGGGCAGGATCCGGTGCATCGAGGATGGCGACGAGCGGAACGCGAAGGACGCGGGCTCCGCGCCTGACCAGCAGATCTTCGAGAATATCGAGCTGCCTGCTCTCAGGGACGGCGACCACGTGACCGCTCAAGGCAGTCGAAGATTCAGACTCTTCCATGCAAAGTGTTACCAAAAGAAATCAAAGAAGTGAGACGAACCGCACATTCGTTACGATAAATAACGGAAAATAACTGTTGTTACCCATATACCCACATGTGTTACCATGCGCGCCGTTGTCTGGTAGTAAACAGGTAACACTTTAACCCACACCTTACCAAGGAGCCTCAAATGAGCGAACTTTTTGTCAATGCACGAGCCGTACTGATTTCTGTCGCAGTTGTTGCAGCATCTGTCGCCGTGCCTTTGCTGACAATGCTTGGCGCTGCATGATCCCGGTCGGCCTCACGGCCGCTGACCATCAAAATATCGGGGTCACCCACATGCGAACAAGTCAAGACAGCAGTCCCTGCACCACTAGCCCGCTGTAAGGGTTTGAACTGACACTCAGCCCGTTGCAGCGGGAATTCCTTTCCTCGGCCACATCGGCATGTTGCCGCAGCATGTGGTGGAGGAAGGCGGCAAGTATCGCATCAAAGGCCGCGACGACGCGGGCCGGCAGAAGCTGCTCGACGATTCCGCCGCGCTGGAGGCGGCCGGCGCGTTTGCCTGCGTGCTTGAACTCGTCACGCCGCCGGTCGCGCAGGAAATGACCCGGGCGTGCCGGACGATGCTCACCATCGGCATCGGCAGCGGGCCGGATTGTGACGGCCAGATCCTGGTGACGCACGACCTGACTGGAGCGTTCCCGTGGTTCACGCCGAAGTTCGTGACACCGAAGGCGAAGACCGGTGAGGAGGTGCGGAGAGCGGTTGCGGAGTGGATGCACGAACTACAAACGACAGGCCGGGAATAAACGGTGGCCCGGACGAGGGCGGATCTGCCGGCCGCCCGTGCTGAGAAGGGCGCATTGCCAGGGTGTTTTCCGCTGCCGGCTCTGCCAGCCCCCAATCGCGACCGCCTCCTCCGGGCTTGCAGGTTTCGTGAATCCGTCGCCCTCTTTGTGAAGTCACAAGCCTCGAATTATGCGTTCCCTCCTCGTCTTCACCTCCCTGGCCATCGCCGCGACTGCCGCTCTGGCCGCCGATCACACGCTGCACACCTTCAAGCGCCTTCAACTCAACGACCAGTTCTGGTGCGAGGGCGCGAGCTTTGCCGACTTTAACCGCGACGGCGTGAACGACATCGTGTCAGGCCCGTGGTGGTATGAGGGACCG
>CAYWMC010000184.1:0-4751 GCA_964459345.1 uncultured Klebsiella sp.
GCACAAGGTGCCGACCGCTTTCCCAACCCCCTGAAGATCCCCGCCCTGCTGGAAGGCATGCTGCAGGATGGCGTGCGCCAGTACGACCTGCAATTGCAGGAAGGGGTCTCGCAGTTTCTGCCCGGCAAGTCCACGCCCACCTGGGGCATCAACGGCGCTTTCCTGGGTCCGACCATCCGGATGCGCGACGAGGAAACCGTGCGCCTGAATGTCACCAATGGCCTGCCCGAAGACACCAGCATGCACTGGCATGGCTTCCTGGTGCCGGCCATCTGCGATGGCGGCCCCGCGCAGGTCATTCATCCGGGCAGCACCTGGAGCCCGCAGTTCAAAGTCATCCAACAGGCGGCCACCAACTGGTATCACTCGCACCTGATGCACGCCACCGGCCCGCAGGTCTACAAGGGCCTGGCCGGCATGATCATCGTGGACGATGCCAGGAGCGGCTCGCTGGAACTGCCCTCGGATTATGGCGTGGACGACATTCCCGTGATCGTGCAGGACCGCGACTTCAATGCTGACGGCTCGTTCCGTTATGTGTCGGAATATGCAGGCGTCATCCAGGGCATTCAGGGCGACACGATTCTCGTCAACGGTACCGTGTCACCCCATTTCGTCGCCACCACGCGCACGGTGCGACTGCGCATGCTCAATGCCTCCAACGCCCGCACCTACACCTTTGCCTTCAGCGATGAGCGTGCCTTCACGCAGATCTCCAGCGATGGCGGATTGCTGGAGCAGCCCTTGCCGCGCACGCGCATGATTCTGGCGCCCGCCGAGCGGGCCGACATACTCGTGGATGTCAGCGACGGCCGCGAGGCCCTGCTCATCAGCCACGGCATGGTCTCTACCTATCCCGAATATCAGGGCGCCATGAGCCAGTTGCTGCGCAGCATGGATACCCAGAGTTTCGAGATCCTGGCCATCCGGCCGCAGTCTGCGCTGGCGCCCTCGCCGGTCATTCCCGCGCAGCTGGCTGCCATTGCCCGGCTCGACCCCGGTGCTGCCGTCACCACACGACAAGTGAATCTGATGATGGGCCACGGCATGCGCAGCGGCGAAGACAACGGCCCGCACGCCGGGCTGCGCACCGGTTTCGGCGGCGGCTTCGGGGGCGGCAACTACTCTATCAACGGCCGCCACCACAACATGGCATTCGTGAATGAGCGTGTGCCCATGGGCGACATCGAAATCTGGGAACTGCACAACACCTCGCCCCTGACGCATCCCGTGCACATTCACAACGTGCACTTCCAGGTGCTGGACCGCAACGGCGTGCCGCCACCTCCGGAAGAGCGGGGCCTGAAAGACACCGTGCGGGTGCTGCCCGGCGAGACGGTCCGGGTGCTGTGCCGCTTCGAACATTACCGCGACCCGGAAACGCCCTACATGTACCACTGTCACATGCTGGAGCATGAAGACCGCGGCATGATGGCGCAGTTCGTGGTGGTGTAGAACCACACTCGAAACAACTACAAGGATTCAGCCATGACGCTTCGTGCTCTCTCCGCCTGCCTGCTGCTGTCCATGGCTATTCCCTTGTGCTCGCCGTCTGCGCTTGCGGCAGATGAACGTCCGCGCCTGGTGCTGACCATCGTGGTCGACCAGATGCGCTATGACTATCTCAGCCGCTTCGGTGACGAATTCACCGGTGGCTTCCGGCGCCTGCTGGACGAAGGCGCAGTCTTCACCAATGCCCACTATGAAGCGGCCCCCACCGTGACTGCCGTGGGTCATGCCACCATTCTCAGCGGTGCCACACCTTCCATCAGCGGCATTCCGGGCAACGCGTTCTACGACCGTGCCGCCGGCGGCCAGGTGCAGAGCATCACCGATACTGCAGTCATGGCACTGGGGGAAGAAGGCACTGGCGCCTCGCCGCGCCGACTCGCAGTCAGCACCGTGGGGGACGAGCTCAAGCTGTCTGGCCGCGGCGGCAAGGTATTCGGTGTGTCGATGAAGGACCGCAGCGCCATCCTGCCGGCCGGGCGAGCAGCCGACGGCGCGTACTGGTTCGGCGACCGCGGCAATATTGTTTCCAGCAGCTGGTATTTCCCGAGTCTTCCGCAATGGGTGCAGGACTACAACGCCACGCGCCCCGCCGAGCGTTTCGCGGGCGCCTCATGGGCAGGTCTTGAGTTGCCAGACCTTGCCGACGACAGCTATTTCGCCCGGCTCGACGAAACTGCTCTGGCCGACGAGCTTGTGCTGGAGTTTGCCCTGCTGCTGATGGCGCAGGAGGATCTGGGCAGCGATGCGCAGACCGACCTGCTGTCGGTCAGTTTCTCGGCGACGGATTATCTTGGCCACACCCACGGCATCGACATCCCGCAGATGCGCGAGATGATGCTCTCGGCCGATCAGAAGATCGGACAATTGCTGGACGCCGCGCAGCGCCGCACTGGCCGCAATCGCCTGCTGGTGGTGTTTACCGCGGATCACGGTGTGGCGCGCAGGCCGGAGGACAATGCTGCCGATGGCCTGCCCGGCGGTCGCTACGATGCGCGCGACGAGCGCCGGGCGGTGGAAGAGGCTCTGGATGCAGCCTTTGGTGCCGGGGACTATGTGATCGGCTCGGGGGAGATGAGCATGTATTTCAGTCGCGAGCCGTTTGCAGGAACGGCAGTAGCAGGACAGACGTCTGCCGTCAGCCGCAGCGCAATGGAACAAGTGGCTGCGAATACTCTGCGCCAGATGCCCCACGTCGCCAGGGTCTACACCCGCACGGAACTGGAGAGTCCCTTGTTTGGCGGCGACCGCATCGACCAGCGTGTGCGCAATGGTTTCAACACTCTGAGTTCCGGCGACGTGATCGTGGTGCATGATCCGAACTGGATGAACCGCCCCGCCGGCACCACCCACGGCTCGCCCTATTCCTACGACAGTCATGTGCCGCTGATCTTCTGGGGGCCCGATTCGCTGGTGCGCCCGGGCCGATACCATCAGGACGCCGCCGTGCACGACATCGCCGCGACTCTGGCAAGCTTGCTGGAGATCGCCGCGCCCAGCGGCAGCATTGGCCGGACGCTGGACGAGATGATTCCCTGAGACGCACAGGCGCCAGCCGTCAGCGTTTCATCCCCGCGGGGTGGTCTCGCGGGTAAACCCCAGCCCGCGATACTCCGCGATAGCCAGACCACCCGCCACACTCGTGAACGGGTCGTGGTCGCGCACACGCCCCGGGAAGCGTGCCTCCAGAAGATCACGCACGGCGGGGATCAGCGACGACCCGCCGGTGCTCACCACATCGTCGATCTGCTGCGGGGCCAGCTGCGCCTGCGCCAGCGTGTCCACCACCGCCTTGTCGAAATCCGCCAGATGGTCCGCAATGATGGCCTCGAACTGCGCGCGCGTGACCGTCAGTTCGATATCCAGATCGGGAATGTCCAGCACGGCACTGGCACTGCTGGACAGTGCCGCCTTCATCTCGCGCAGGGACTGGAACACCAGGTAACTCAGGTTGGAGGTGATCAGCGTGTAGAGTCGCTCGAACTTCTCGGCCGCCGCGCCGCCCTGCGCGATGCAGCTGAGCAGCGGCGCCGTGTATTCATTCTGATTCAGCCGGTAACTGACCGCCCAGTTCAGCAACAAGTCTTCGTAGAGTTCGAAGGGAAACAGCGTGACGATCTCGCGCTCGTCGCCACTGCGGCGCCAGGACTCCCCTTTGCCGAGCAGCGGAAACAGCAGCGCCCGGAACAGTGTCTGATCCAGATGATCGCCCCCCAGCCCCACGCCGTGAATCGCCAGCACATCAAACGCACTGGCGTGGCGCTGCAGCACGCACAGGTCCAGTGTGCCACCCCCGAAATCCACGGCCAGCAGACGCCCGGGCAGTACCGTCGGGAATGCCTGCATGTAGCTGAGGGACGCCGCCATGGGCTCTGGGTAGAACACTTGCTGCGTGAAGCCGGCGTGTCCCGCCGCCTCGGACAGACGCTCCAGCGCCACGGCGTTGTGCTGCGCTTCGCGCCCCTCGAAATTGACCGGATGTCCCAGACAAGCGTGATCTGCAGCGCCCACCTCCAGCCCCTGCTGCCGCGCCCAGCCCTGCAGCCGCTGGCGCATGGCCAGCAGCAGCGGCGTGACCAGCGCGACCGGCCTGAAGGCTTTCTCGAATACCAGCAGGCGTGTCAGCGACGCATTGCCCAGCAGCCGCTTCACACCGCGGAACAGGCGCCCCTTCTCGCCGGAGTCCACAAACGCCTGCCCGAACACCTGTTCGCTGCCAGAGAGTGCCGGAAGTCCCTCTTCATCCAGCTGTCCCGTGCCAGTGCGCGTCTCGCCCAGCACTTCGGCAGCCAGTTGCACGCGGCGCCCGCGATTGTCCGCGATATAGCGGTCGATAGCCGCCTGCCCCGTGCACACCTGAAACTGGCGGTCGATGTGCACGGCCGAGGGCATCGTCACGCCTGTCCCTTCCAGTGGCACGCACACCAGGTGCTCGCCGTCGAACACGGCCAGCACACTGTTGCTGGTGCCATAGTCCAGACCGATGCCCAGGCGTCGAGACGGGTTGGAGGAGTCATTGGAAGGGATAGTGTTGTTCGTCATCGGATTCAAGTTGGCGACGTGCCGGGTCAAATTTTGAAAGGGAGCTTTTATAGCACAGGGCATGGCACGAGGCGACCCGGCGCAGACAGGACCCGCTGACGGCCCGCTGGCTTGCAAAATGAGCGCTCGGCCCCATTGAAGGAGGCGTGCTAGACTGCACACACTTTACGGGGGCGCTTTGGATTCGACGCCGGTATCAA
>CAYWMC010000184.1:4761-5399 GCA_964459345.1 uncultured Klebsiella sp.
CCGGTGACTACGGCAACTTTCTTGTTCATGACATTGCTCTCTGCGAGTGGAGTGAGGTTGAAAAACTAGCACACGACCCCATCTAGTGTCCTGTGCTAAGCTGCACACACTAACGGGGGCGCTTTGGATTCGACGCCGGTATCAAACCCTGAGGTGCATGTCGAGAGGGTATGGACTCTCGTAAATCAATCTATGCAACTTCATAGTTGCCAACGACGATAGCTACGCTCTAGCCGCTTAGTGCGGTTAGCGGTCACCCCGGGATGCCTGTAAACCGGTGTTTTTGTGACTGTCATATAGAACAGGATCGCCAGCCTAGCGCGCCCAGCGCGAAGCAGCTAAAAGTACTGGGCTCGCCCAAGCCACCCTGCCCGTCGGGCCGGTACGGGTTAACTTAATAGACGACGCTAAACATGTAGATCCAAAGGCAGCGGACTGACGGACGGGGGTTCAAATCCCCCCGCCTCCACCAAATTGAAAAGCCCAGGCTTCCGCAAGGAAGTTTGGGCTTTTTAATTTGGCAAAGAAGAGTTTGAACCCCCGGGACGGGGGGTGAGGGCGGAAACAAGCAAGCCAACAGTTTGGCTTGCGCCGCCCGAACGGGCGAGCCTCCGGCGAGCACTGGGTACTAATCCCCC
>CAYWMC010000185.1:0-5395 GCA_964459345.1 uncultured Klebsiella sp.
CTCCGGAGTTCATCAAGGAGCATTTTCCGACCATTTATTCCAGCTGCCTGAAGTTTGGTATTGATATTACCCGCGATCGCATTCCAGTCGTCCCGGCTGCTCACTATACCTGTGGTGGTGTGATGGTAGACAAGAAGAGTCGCACCGATCTCCCCAATCTGTATGCGATTGGCGAAACGAGTTTTACAGGACTGCACGGCGCCAACCGCATGGCCAGCAATTCGCTGCTTGAGTGCTTTGTACTGGCGTTCAGTGCAAGCGAAGACATTCGGGAAAAATTCTCCGGCACGCCTTCCACAGTGCAGATCCCCGCATGGGATGACAGCCTGGTCACACGTTCCAACGAAGAAATCATTGTTGCCCACAATTGGGATGAACTGCGCAGGTTTATGTGGGCGTATGTCGGAATTGTCCGCAAGGACGAACGCTTGCAGCGCGCCAGGCGACGCATACAACTGCTGGAGCAGGAAACCACGGACTACTACAAGCATTACATTGTCAGCAAGGACTTGCTGGAGTTGCGCAATCTGGTGCTGGTTTCTGGTCTTGTCGTAGAAAGCGCAATCGCTCGCAAGGAAAGTCGCGGCCTGCATTATTCGCTGGACTATCCCGAAACGCTGGCTGTCGCAAAAGACACAATTCTGGTGCCGGACAATTGCGTCTACGAGCCAGAGACATCCAGCTGAGACTCAGCAGCAGCGGCGCATGGAAAATGATACCAGCGCAGCATTGTGCGCAATTGTCGGCGCGAGGCGCTTGAAGCGCTATCTGGAAGAATGACGAGCGTAAGTCTGGCATGCCCAGGCGTCGCATCATGCTGAAGCTTGAACTCCAGAATCTGCAACCAGGTCGAGCAATGAAACTGGTCCTTCAGTGTCGCAGGTATCACATGCTCGTTGCACATCAGGAACCATTCGTCAGACATCAGCACCAAGGCGTTCGGAGTGACAGGACGCTTCCTCTGACTGTGCGCATAGACCCCAATTGGCAGCAGCAACAGTAATGCCAGCAGCGAATCCAATGCGAGCAGCATCGTGGCCAGACATGCCAGCAGCAACTGTCCCTGTTGCACAAAATTGAGGATTCGTGAAGGACGCAGGTCAATTCGCAGTGACATGACTGCGCAGCCTGATCTGATCCACAAGGCTCTGCAGGTCGGAATCTGGTGCCGGTTCGCGCAGGACAAGCCAGCAGAACAGATCCTGGTCTTCTTCTTCAAGCAGGCGCCGGTACAGACTCTGCCGCTCTGACGGCAGGCCAGGCAGAACAGCTTCGACAAATGGCAGCAACAGCAGATCCAGCTCACGCATGCCACGCCTGCTGTGCCACGCAAGTTTCTTGTACTCAATTTCTGTTAACATGTGCCAACCTGAAGTGCGTCAATGACGCCTTCATGATAACTCAATTCAGGCAACTTAACCGGGCACGACACATGGCTAGCACTCTCACAGACTTGAACAACTTCGACCTTCTCGCTGTCGCGGGGGAAGATGCTGCGAAGTTTCTGCAGGGTCAGCTGACCTGCGATATCGACAAGGTCTCGCCAACGCAGAGCGTGCAAGGGGCATATTGCGATATCAACGGGCGTGTCATTGCCGACATGCGCGTGCTGGCAACGCAAGACGGCTACTTGCTGCTCAGCACGCGAGGCATGGGGTATGCCATCAAGAAGACGCTTGAAAAATACGTTGTGTTTTCAAAGGCCACCATCAAATCGCTGACATCGTCCTGGGAGCGCTACGGCGTCTATGGCCCGGCGGCGACGCAGACTGTTCGCGATCTTTTCGCTGCTGTTCCGGAGCAGCCGCATGCCGTCCTGCACAAAGCCGACTGCATCGTCATCAGACTTCCCGATGCGCAGCCACGTTATGAAATTCTCATGAACGCGGACAACGACGAAATGCGTGATCAACTTGAAGAGCTCGGCATTACCGACGACCTCGAAGAATGGGATCTGGCTGAAATCCGTCAAGGCATCGTGCATGTAACGCCGGACACACAGGACAGCTACACCCCGCAGTTGCTCAATTATGACGTCACAGGCGTGATCGACTTCAAGAAGGGCTGCTTCCCCGGCCAGGAAATCGTGGCCCGCATGCATTACCGCGCTCCGGCCAAGAAACGCCTCTACCGTGCAAGTGTGGCTGGCGTGCGCGTTTCCACTGACTCCATGGTCATGGCGGGAGGCGAAAGCATTGGCGAGATCATCAGCGTTGCCATGAGCGAAGCCGGTCACTACGAAATGCTGGTGATCCTGCCCTGCGACCTCGTGGATCAGAAGTCCCCTCTGGAGCTGCGCAATGCAGGCGCCGACGGTGGCGAAGGCCGCGCTCACAAGGCATTGCTGCAGATTCTGGACTTGCCTCTGCAAGCCAGTTGATCCTGGCCTTCAGGAACTGCAGGAGAGCATGGAACAGCCTGCTTTGTGCCGGGCCCATTCTGGACGCTTCTTCTGCAGGCGCGCGAACCTCGGATTCTCTTCGTAAGGACTCTGCAGTGCTTCATGCAGTTCGTGCAGCATGCTGAAGTCTCCCTCGCCAGCCCGCTCGATGGCCTCCTGAGTCAGATAATTGCGCAACAGGAAGGCGGGATTGACTGCATCCATGCGCAACTTCCTGGCTGCCTGATCCGACGCCTGCATTGCAAGACGCTGCGAATAGACAACCGCCCAGGCATTGACACTCTGGCGTTGCAGTTCGTCAAACGCCGGCACATCGTAAAGAGCCTCCGTAACAACGTCAGCAAGAGTGATGTCCGTGCGAACATGATCGTAATCCGCAAGGCGCCTGAAGAAGATTGTCATGTCGGTTTCCCGGGCAGTCAGCATCTGCATCAATCCATCTATCAGCGCCTCGTCTGCTTCGGCTGACAGTGGCACAAGGCCGATCTTCGCCAGCATCATCTCGCGCCATTGCTGCTCGTACTGCTTTGCAAATCGCACCAGCTCTGCTTCGAGGCCGGCCTTGTCTCCAATGACTGGCAGCAGCGCATTCGCCAGCTGATACAAATTCCATTGCACAATTTCAGGCTGGCGTCCAAACGCATAGCGATGCATCGTCGCGTCAGTGGTGTTGGGCGTCCAGGATGGATCGAAATCGTCGAGCCATCCATACGGACCATAATCAATGGTCAGCCCGAGAATCGACATGTTGTCAGTGTTCAATACACCATGCACAAAGCCGGTTCGCATCCAGCCCAGCAGCATCTCGAGGGTGTTCTGGCAAATCTGCGCAAACCATTGCGTGTAAAGAGACTGTATATCGAGCTCACCCGCCATGTGCTGCTCGTGCAAGTCAGGAAACTCCGAGGCAATCGTGAAGTCGATCAACTGCTTCAGCAGCTCCATCTCGCCCTTCATTGCACACAGCTGAAAGTGCCCGAATCGCGTGAACGAAGGCGCCACGCGACACACTATGGCACCCGGCTCTTCCTGTGCATTGCCGTCATAGAACATGTCGCGCAACACAGAATCCCCTGTCGTCACCAGACTCAAGGCGCGTGTGCTCGGAATGCCCAGAAAGTGCATGGCTTCACTGCAGAGAAATTCGCGAACGGAAGAGCGCAGCACTGCTCTGCCATCTGCGCCGCGCGAGTATGGAGTTGGTCCGGCACCTTTCAGCTGCAGGCACTGCACGCCGGCGCTTGCAGTAGATATCTCGCCCAGATTGATGGCGCGTCCATCGCCAAGCTGTCCTGCCCATTGACCAAACTGATGTCCGCCATACCGAGTGGCGTATGGTTTGCTGCCAGGGAGAAGTTGATTTCCCGCCATGCACTGCAGGAAGAGATCGCTTCTGCAGTATTCCGGCGAAAGTCCTAGCATGCCGGCGACACTCGCGGAATGCAGCAGCAATTGCGGCTGAGCTACCCTGGCGGGGAGCGCCATGGAGTGCAGGACTCCGGTGACGTGTCTTGAGTAATTGCGTGTTTCTGCATCTGCTGCAAAATTGTCAACCCATCGCGACTTCAGAATCACTGCTTTACTTCCTTCAAACGACATGACCTACCCAACGGCCTGCCAACATGATGGCACACCACAAGAAAAGTGAGACGCCTGCTGCTATTCGCGCCTGGTGCGGCATGACCGAGGCGTCATGAGCACGCAGAATGGCTGGCATTGCACGAAAATGGAAGTAGGCGATGTTGAGACCTGCCAGAAGCAGAAGTGCCATCTTGATTTGAAAGGCCGGATTCGCTGCATGAGCACTGGCGCGCGTGATGAACATGGCGAGACCAGTAATATTGGCAAACACAAACGCCCAGGCAGCCCACGGCACAAGCTCGCTCACGAAGCTGTTTACGGAACAGGCTCGTCCGGCAGCACCCAGAACTCGAAGATCCACCATGAGAATGGCTCCGAGCAGAAAGGTGATACTCAACACATGGAGAGATTCCATGACCGGAAACCATGCCGTTGCACCAATCTCTCCTGCCAGTGGCAGATATTCCAGAGACAACCAGAACTCGTTCAGCACAATGCCCCCATTAGTCTTGCCAGAATAGATATTCGACGTAGGCGATCCAGCGACCAGCCAGCACTACACCAACCCACAACAACAATGAGAACAAGGCCAGACACTTGAACAACCATTGCTGACGTCGAGTTGCACCACGCAGACCCTCTTCTCGCGATAGCAGTCGATAGAGTGAAATCGTCACAAGCGTTGCCAGGAAGAGAAGCGCGAATTTGATCTGAAATACCGGATTGGAAAAATAGCGACTGGGTCTGGCCAGCACGAACCAGATGCCCGAGCTGAGAACGCCAATCAGACCACACCATGTCCAGGCCTGCAGACGCTGCAACATCTCTTCAGGCCGCTGCGAAGGCACTGCCCACCCCATTACCCGCAAATTGATGAACACAGCTGAGGCCATGATGGCCGCGATACTCAGAAGATGGATTGTCTGCAGAATGGGCGGCAACCCAGGCACATTGCCGAGTAACCAATTGGCGAGGGACTGCGCGCGGCTGTCAGAGATCCATTCAGTCACAGACTCACTCCCTGGGTCGATTCACACGATTCTGAAGGCAATAAAAAACCCGCCAGAGAGCCTGAGCACTCTCTGGCGGGCTTCGATGTCATCACGCCAGAAGAGCGCGTTTGGCCAGATTGTCCACCAGATGCATCTTGAACCCGTTGTGATTCAAGGGTTCTGCTCCATTGCTGGCGAGCGTACCGATGGCCTGGGCTGTTGCTTCACCTTTGGACTTTCCGCGCACGGCGGCCTCAACGGCTTCGAGACGGCGTGGAGTGCATTGCACCGCGCCAGCAACGAAGCGTGAGTCCTGAATGACACCGCCAGATTCACGCATTGCCACAGCAATGCTGACCAGCGCGAAATCCCATACATTGCGGTCGGCCACTTTTTCGAAATAGAACGTGGCATTGGCCCA
>CAYWMC010000186.1:0-5377 GCA_964459345.1 uncultured Klebsiella sp.
CGAGCATCGACGCGATTCTGTCCCACAAGGCCGACATCGGCATCGCCTGGGATGGCGACTTCGACCGCTGTTTCTTCTTCGATGAACACGCAGGTTTCGTCGAGGGCTACTACATCGTGGGGCTGCTGGCCGAGGCCTTCCTGCGCAAGGTGCCGGGAGCCAAAGTCATCCACGACCCGCGCCTGACCTGGAACACCATCGAGATTGCGAAACAGTTCGGCGGCGAGGCCATCCAGTGCAAGACTGGCCACGCCTTCATCAAGGAGCGCATGCGCCAGGAAGACGCGATCTACGGTGGCGAGATGAGCGCCCACCATTACTTCCGTGACTTCGCCTACTGCGACAGTGGCATGATTCCCTGGCTGCTGGTGGCTGAGATGATCTGCAAGACAGGCAAGACCTTGTCCGAACTGGTCTCCGCGCGCATGGCCGCGTTTCCCGCCAGCGGCGAGATCAACAAGACGATTCAGGACCCGGCGGCACTGCTGAAGAAAGTGCAGGCCCGGTATGAATCATCTGCCAGTGCCATGGATTTTACCGACGGACTCAGCATGAGTTTCGAGAACTGGCGCTTCAATCTGCGGATGTCCAACACCGAGCCGGTGGTGCGCTTGAATGTGGAGTCGCGGGCGGATACGGCGCTGATGGAGGCAAAGACGGCGGAATTGCTGGCACTGATGGCTTAAGGAAGCCACTGCAGCTTCAGGCTCCAGTCGTCTTCCGCGTAGTGGGTGAAGCCCTGGTGCTGGTAAAAATGCTGCGCGGGATTGATCCGCAACACACTCAGGCGCAGCGGTTTGTGCTTCTGGGTAGCCAGTGACTGCGCATGACGCACCAGCTCGCCGCCCAGACCGCGTTTCTGGTGCTCCGGCACCACCAGCACCATCTCCAGCCACAGGTGATCTGGTTTCTCCAGAATGCTGCAGGCGCCCACATCCATGTCATTGTCCCGCAGGATCACAAAGCTGCGCGGCGGCAGGTTCTCGACAAAACCATGTTGCTGGAACAACTCGTTCCACCCCCAGGTTTTTTCGATGAAGTCCTGCATGGTGCGTTTGAACGTGGCATAGAGCCAGTCCATGTCCGCCTTGGTGGCCTTGCGGAAACGGGCGCGGCTCATGAGCCCCTGCTCGCTTCCAGCGGAACGGCCAGGGGTCGTTTCCAGCCCAGCTGCCGCTCGATGGCGCTGATCATGGCGCCCGCCACATCCTTGCCCGTGACCTCTTCGATGTCTTCGATGCGCGGCGCGGAATTGACCTCCAGCAGCAGCGGGCCCTTGCGCGAACGGATCACGTCCACCCCGGCCACTTTCAGTCCGAGCACCCGCGCCGCCTTGGTGGCGAGACGCTTTTCTTCGGCCGTGACCTTCACGGTTGACGCTGTCACGCTGCGGTGCGGATTGGAGCGGAATTCGCCCGTTGCCGTCTGCCGCTGCATTGTGGCCACCACCTTGCCATCCACCACGAACAGCCGCAGATCCTTGCCGTCCGCCTCCTGAATGTATTCCTGCACCAGCAGATTCGCCCGCAGTGATTTGAAGGCATTGATCAGACTCTCGCCGGCCTTGCGGGTTTCTGCCAGAACGACACCACGCCCCTGCGGGCCTTCCAGCAGCTTCACCACCAGTGGGGCGCCATTGACCATGTCGATCAGTTCGCCGGTCTCAATGGGGCTGTCGGCAAAGCTGGAGGTGGGAATGCTCAGACCGTGCCGCAACAGAATCTGCAGTGCATAGAGCTTGTCCCGGGAGCTGCTGATCGACTCGGCGCTATTGAGTGCGAAGATGCCGATGCTCTCGAACTGACGCACCAGAGCGCAACCGTAGAATGTGAGGTCAGGCCGTATGCGGGGTATCACGGCATCCAGCGAGTTGAGGATGCGCCCGCCGCGGTAATGCACCTCGGGATTCTCGGCATCCAGCTTCATGTAGCACTGTTTGATGTCATAGAAATACATGCGATGCCCGCGTTCCTCGCCAGCCTCCATGATGCGCTGATTGCTGGGCAGATCCGGGTTGCTGGCCAGCACACCAATGCGCAGCCCTGAGCTGTCGCGGGTGTGTTCGGCGTAGTGAGTCTCCAGGTGCTCGTCAGCGACTTCGCCACCCAGAAAGCCGGCAGCCGGGTCCACCAGCACGCGGCCCACCATGGCTTCGCGGCCAAGCAGCATGCGATAGCCCATGGAGTCGCGGTTGGTCAGCGTCAGCTCGATATCCCAGGCCTGCCCGTCGTGCTGCAGAGGTGTGCGGATGACATAGCGCTTCTCGCCGAGCCCGCTGGAGCTTTTCACCACCCGCTTGTCGACGACTTGCGCCTCACAGCGCACGATGGTGCGACGATTGTGCTGCAGGGGGTGCACTTCGAAACTCACCCAGAGCTGCTCGTCGCGTTTGAACGATTTGATGTTGAATGCGTGGAGGGCGGAGGTGCGAGCGCCCGAGTCCACCCGCACCTTGATGGCCGGAATGCCGAGTGCAGGCAGCGCACACCACTCCTCGCTGCCGATGATCAGTTTGTCTTCAGGCGCGCTCATCAGCGTCCCGGCAGTGATTGATGAGGCCATTCGTCGAGCCGTCGAAGGCCGTGCAGGGCGCCGGGTCCACAAGCGACGCGTAGAGCTTTTCGCCCAGCTGCTTGCCCAGTTCCACGCCCCACTGATCGAAGGCGTTGATGTGCCAGATCACGCTTTCCACGAATACCTTGTGCTCATAGAGTGCAATCAGGCTGCCCAGCGCCGTGGCGTTCAGCTGTTCCAGCAGAAGGGTGTTGCTGGGCTTGTTGCCGAGGATGCGCTTGTGGCGCGCAAGCACCTGGGCGCTGGCGGCATCGCGGCCCTGGGCCAGCAGTTCGGCCAGGGCATCTTCGTCACTCTTGCCCTGCATCAGCGCCTGACTCTGACTGAAACAGTTGGCCAGCAGATGGGTGTGCTGATCGCGATCCTGCGGGTGCTGCGTGTGCACGATGCCGATGAAATCCGCCGGAATCAGGTGCGTGCCCTGGTGCAGCAGCTGATGGAAGGAATGCTGTCCGTTGGTGCCGGCACTGCCCCACACGATGGGGCCGCTGCTGATGCGCAGGGACTCGCCGTCCGCATCGACTGACTTGCCCAGACTCTCCATCTCGAGCTGTTGCAGGAAGGCCGGGAACAAGTGCAGGGCCTGGCTGTAGGGCAGAACCGCCTGACTGCCGGCGCCGGCAAAATTGGTGTACCACACCGCCAGCAGGCCCATGATCACTGGCATGTTGGCGTCCAGCGGGGCGTCGCGGAAGTGAGCGTCCATCAGGCTGGCGCCGTGCAGCAGCTCGCGGAAGGTGGTCATGCCGCAGGCCAGGGCGATGGGCAGTCCGATGGCGGACCACAGGGAATAGCGTCCGCCCACCCAGTCCCACAGCGGGAAGATGTTCTCGGGGTCGATGCCGAAGGCCTGCGCCTTGGGGACATTGGCCGAGACTGCCACAAAGTGCCGGGCAATCTGCTTTTCGTCGCCGCCGTTCTCCAGATACCAGCGGCGGGCGAGCGCTGCGTTCTGGCGCGTCTCCAGCGTGGAAAACGTTTTCGAGGCCACGATGAAGAGAGTGGTCTGCGGATCTGCCCCTGCCAGTGCAGTGCGCATGTGGGTCGGGTCCACGTTGGAGACGAACACGGTCTGCAACTGCGGAACGTGATAGTGCCGCAAGGCCTCGGTCACCATCGCGGGGCCCAGATCAGAGCCGCCTATGCCGATGTTGATGACCGTGGCAATCGACTTGCCCGTATGGCCCTTCCAGTCACCGGTATGCACGCGCTCAACGAAGACTGCCATTTTCGCCAGCGTGGCGGCCACGGCGGCGTTGTACTCAGGGTCGGCCTCCGGCAAGGCGGTGCGCAGGGCAACATGCAGCACCTGGCGATTCTCGGTGTTGTTGATGCGGTCACCCCGGTACATCGCCTTGATGGCCTCGGGCAGCCCTGCCTCGCGTGCCAGATCCAGCAGCAACTCGCGGGTTTCGGCTGTCATCAGGTTCTTGGAATAGTCCAGGAACAACGCGTCGGTGCGCAGGCTGAAGTGTTCGAAGCGCTGCGGGTCTTCAGTGAAAAGCTGGGAAATTGTGGTCCCGGCAGAGTGCAGATTCAGGTAATGCGAAGCGAGTTTCTGCCATGATCTACTGCGGCTTGGGCTTGTCATTGCTGGGTTCTGCCTGGGGGCTGATGAGTGGAACAGGGTCAGGGCTAAGCTAGCGCATTATCCTGGGGGGTTCAATGAAAGCCCTGGCAAAAAGTCGTTGCTCGGTCGTGGAAGGATTGGTAGTATGCGCGCCCTGTACGTCCAAGACGTCACGTTTCAATGCCGTTATAGCTCAGCTGGTAGAGCAACTGACTTGTAATCAGTAGGTCCCGGGTTCGACTCCTGGTGCCGGCACCACTACTCCAAGGCATCCCCGATGCCTTTTTTTTCGTCTGTCATTCTTGTCGTTGATCCTTGCCCTCATGGCGTTACAATCGCTGCACACGCCCGGAGCATGCCATGTCTCGATTCTTCCGCTTGCGCCTTCGCTTTCTTGTTCTCGCCCTGCTGGTGCCGAACCTTTACGCGCCGACGGTGCTGCACGCTGACACTTCTGTCGAGACCGTGCGCATCACCACCCGTCTGGACTTGAATTCCATTCTGATCAGCGGCGTGGACATTGTCTTCTTCTATGACGACAGCATCGCCGGCACCACCCCCATGAGCGCTTTCAGCTGGTATTCCCGCAAGCGCGAGCTGCGCGAGACCCGTGCGGACGCGTTCGATATCGTCAACACCGTCATCCCTCAGGGGTTTGATTCGGCTGCACCCACGCTGCCGGCCCGGCATCGCGACGCCGTGCGTGTGCTGGTGTTCAGCGAACATCAGAACCCTCAATCCGCATCCTTTGACATCACGGAGATGCGCAACGTGCTGATTGAAATCGACCAGTTCGGACTGCTCGTCTCGGAACGCTGAACCGTTCCCCGCAATGCCGTTGTACAAATCAGGACGCTGGATTACCCTCCCGAGCACGTCCACATCCCACTCAGAAGGGGTAGCCAATGCACAGTCGTCTTGTCTCTCTCGCTGCAGTCATCAGTCTTGCCACGCCGTTGCACGCGCTGGCGCAGGCTGCCGACAGCACTTACATCGCTCCGCGCAATGAATGGGGCCAGCCGGATCTGCGCGGTGTCTGGAACTTCAGTTCGAACACACCTCTGGAACGCCCCGCCCAATATGCCGAACAGGAATTCCTGAGCGACGATGACGTTGCGCGCATTCGTGCCGAGGCACTGGATGACATTGCACAGTCGGACGGCAATTCCTCGCAGGGCGGCGTGGGTGGCTACAACCAGTTCTGGATCGAGGGTCTGCCGCTGGAAGACAATC
>CAYWMC010000187.1:0-5376 GCA_964459345.1 uncultured Klebsiella sp.
ACAGACAATTGCTTGCCATGGTATGGCTTCCTCCATAGACTTGGTTCAGAGCGTCTGGTGGCAGTCTAGCACAGCCACCCGCGCGGAATTTCTGCCACCGAACAAGGAACGCCAGGCTCTCTGCCCATGTTGAAAAAAACTCTCTTGACCGCAGCGTTGCTGCTGACTGCCAGTGTCGCGCAGGCCGACGTGCCGGTGTACGGCTTCGAAGTGGTGAATACTTTTCCGCACAGCACGGATGCCTTCACGCAGGGGCTGGAATTCAACGGCGGGTTTCTCTATGAGGGCACGGGCCGCAACGGCCGCTCGTCGCTGAGCAGAATCGACTGGGAACAGGGCACTGTGCTCAAGAGCATTCGTCTGCCCAGTCGCTATTTCGGAGAAGGCATCTCCATCGTCGGCGAACGCATCTTTCAATTGACCTGGCAGTCCAATATCGTCTTCGTGTACGACCTGAATACCTTCGAGACGATCACCTCCCATTATCATCCGACGGAAGGCTGGGGCCTGACCTGGGACGGTACTCATCTGATCCTGAGCGATGGCACCGCCGCGCTGCAGTTCATCGAGCCCGAGACATTTCAGGTGGTGCGCAAGGTGCCCGTCACACTCGAAGGCACGCCAGTGAATTATCTCAATGAGCTGGAATACATCAATGGCGAAGTCTGGGCCAACGTCTGGCAGACGGACCAGATCGTACGTATCGATCCGGCCACGGGCAATGTGAATGCAGTGGTGGATCTCGAAGGACTCTCGGCTCAGACCCAGACCGGCGGGCCGGATGCCGTGCTGAACGGCATTGCCTGGCTGCCAGGAGAGGGCGCCGCCGACGGCCGGCTCTTCGTGACTGGCAAGCTGTGGGGCAATCTCTTCGAGATCACACTGCAGCCACGCGAGTAGTCTGACGCCGG
Organism: uncultured Klebsiella sp.; assembly: GCA_964459345.1. Lineage (GTDB taxonomy): Bacteria > Pseudomonadota > Gammaproteobacteria > Pseudomonadales > Pseudohongiellaceae > UBA5078. The sequence continues at coordinate 912 of CAYWMC010000187.1, forward strand.
AGTCTCCATGCGCAAGGCTCTCCTGCTCTCCACACTCTCTTTGTTGATACTCACGCTCTTCGTCTCCTGCGAGACCGTGGGCTATTACGGGCAGGCTGCGAAGGGGCAGTTGTCCCTTCTGCTGGGCAGACAGCAGATTGATGCACTGCTGCGATCGCCCGACCTCGATGGGGAAACCCGCCGCAAACTGCAACTGGTACTGGACGTGCGCGAGTTCGCCGAGCAGGAGCTGCAATTGCAGGCAGGCGACAGCTATCTGAGTTTCACAGCGCTGGAGCAGCCCTATGTGTTGTGGAATGTCTTCGCCGCGCCGGAATTCTCCACCGAGCCCATGCAGTGGTGTTATCCCATCGCGGGATGCGTGACCTATCGGGGCTATTTTCGTGAAGAGGCTGCGCAGCGTTCTGCCGCGACCTTGACGTCGCAGGGGCTGGATGTGTACAGCGGCGGCGTCGACGCTTATTCCACCCTGGGCTGGTTCGATGATCCCCTCACCAGCGCCGTGTTGCGCCGTCCTGATCACCGCCTTGTGGCGCTGCTGTTCCACGAACTGGCTCATCAGCGCCTCTATTTGCCTGGTGACACCATGTTCAACGAGAGTTTCGCGACGTTCGTGGAGCAGGAAGGGCTGCGTCGCTGGCTTGCGCGTCATCCGCAAGGCGGGCTGGATGCGCAGATCGTGCGGGAGAATCAGATGCAGCAAGCGTTTGTTGCCCTGGTCAATACGCACCGGGAAGCACTGCGGGAGCTCTATGTGCAGCCACTGTCGGCAGAAGAAAAACGCACGGGCAAGCAGGCCATACAGCGTGCCATGCGCGAGGAGTATGCACAGTTGCGCGAGACGTGGGACTACCAGGGCTATGACCGCTGGTTCGCCGGGCCACTGAACAATGCGCAGCTGGCGACGGTGGCCTCCTACAACGTGCTGGTGCCCTTCTTCGAGAGCATGCTGGCAAGGGCCGAAGGCGATCTTGCGCGCTTCTACCGTGACGTCGACGCCTTCACGCAATTGCCAGCCACGCAGCGCGAGCAACTGTTGCCACGCTGATCCTTCGCGCGAGCAGGGCGCCGCTTACCGGGCTGGCGCGGGAGCCGGTTGCTGTGCCAGCCGCGCTTCCAGAGTGCTGACCAGATCCTTGTAGAAGTCCGAGGCTGTGTCGATGGCAGCTGCAGCCCGGTATTGTGTCAGCGCGTCTTCGAGGCGCCCCATGTCCTCATACATTCTGCCCAGGGAACGGTGCAGATAGGCATCATCCGGCATCACCTTCAGAGCCTGCAGATACACCTGTGCCGCTTCCTCCGCAAATCCTGCATTGAAATAGGTATTGCCCATCACATAGATCTGCGACGCATTCTTCGGGTCGTGCTCGATGGCGCGCAGGTCTACCGGAAGGGCTTCTGCAAAGCGCTGCTCGTCACGCAGCAGCTGGCCGAGGGTGTTCAGTGCCGCTATCAGTCCGGCAGTGGGCTCTTTCTGCAGGTCGATGAAGCGCTGGAACATGGGAATGGCTTCCGGATAGCGCTTCTGGAAATACAGGATATTGGCGAGATTGCGATAGGCGTCGGCGAAGCTCGGGTCTGCGGTGACCGCGAGCTGGTACTCGGTAATCGCTTCATCGAAGCGCTGCAGATTGTTGTAGGTGTTGCCGCGCCGGTAGTGGCGCTGGCCGAGTTCCTGATCCACGACAGCGCCGGTCTGTTGTGCAAGGCCTGGCGCAGCGCCAGTCAGCAGAGCAAGGCAGGTCAGCAGCAGAAACAGGAAGCGGGACATAGTCATCAAGGAACTCCTCAGGTGGCAAGCGAGTGCGCTTGCAGTGTAATGAGCGTGACGCCGCTGTCGGCCCGGGTCACCGCACCGATACAGACGGCAGCAGGGTAGCCCGCCGCGTGCAGCGCAGCGATGCAGGTCTGTTCCTGCTCAGGGCTCACGGCAGCCAGCAGACCGCCAGACGTCTGGGGGTCATACAGCAGCTGCACGCGCGTGGAGTCGGCCATCGTCTGGGCATTGCCCAGCACCTCGGCGTGGCGGGCGTTGTCGCCATGCAGCGAGCTGTACCAGCCTTTCTCAAGACAGTGCAGCGCGCCTTCCAGCACAGGCAGTGTCTCCAGCCACAGGGTCAGTTCCGTGCCGTTCGTTCCACACATTTCCCGCAGATGCCCCAGCAGGCCGAAGCCGGTGACATCGGTGCAGGCGTGCGCGCCGTGCTGCAGAAATACCTGTGCCGCCTGCAGGTTGGACTGCTGCATCTGGGCCAGTGCCGGTGCGATCCAGCGTTGTCGGGCCTGGTAGCGCATGTCGGCTGCAAACAGCGTTCCTGTGCCCAGCGCCTTGCACAGGATGAGTCGGTCGCCTGTGCGCAGGCCTGTCTTGCGCAGCAGCTTGTCCGGCGCGGCGAAGGCGTTCACGCTCAGTCCGAAACTCAGCTCCCCGGCTTCGCCTGTGTGGCCGCCGATCAGCGCTGTCTGGTGAGCGTTGAGCACTTCGGTGCATCCGCTCATCACCTGCTGCATCTGGTCCTGCATGATGTCGGGCGCCGCGTGGGGCAGGCTGACAATTGCGAGAGCGCTGTGCGACGTCGCCCCCATGGCGTGAATGTCACTCAGGCAATGGACGGTGGCGATGCGGGCGAAAAGATAAGGATCGTTCACGAATGCACGGAAGTGATCGACGCTCTGCAGCAGCACGCGCCCGGCGTCAATGTGGATAATCGAGGCATCTTCAGTGCTGCCGTGGGTGCTGAGGATATCCTCATGCGTGCAGGGGTGCAGGGTGCTCAGCACATTGCCGAGCATATGGCTGCTGACTTTCGCTGCACATCCGGCGCAGCGCATCTCCTGAGCTTGCGGGGGCGGCGCGAGCTTCGCGTATTTCGCCACGAAGCGCTTGTCGATCCAGTCCTTCCAGCGCCAGGCCCAGTGTCCCTGCGCAGCCCACTGGCCGCGTGTGGCAATGGCCTGCTCGTTGCCGGTGTACAACAGCGCCAGCGCCTTGGTCTGCGGGGAATACGGCAGCAGAGACTCGCCCAGGGCGAAGCGCCGCAGATTGCGCGCCAGCGGCATGCCCTGGCGCACTGCATAGACGCCGGCCTTGGGGCGCGGTTGACCGGCGATGGCCGCGATGTCGCCAGCAGCGAAAACGAAAGGATGACTCATGGACTGCAGGCGGTTGTTCACCCGCACAAAGCCCCTGGCGTCCAGAGCAAGGCCAGTGGATTGCAACCAGGGGGAGGCCGCCGCCCCGGTGGCGATGATGGTGGCATTGCAGGCCAGAGCACTCGCGCGGCTTTCCTGCCCGCTGCTGGCGTCCTGCACCCGCAGCTGGCCTTCTTCCACGGCCAGCACGCGAGAGTTCAGGCGCACCTCGATGTCGCGCTCCTGCAGGGTGCGCAGAGCCAGGGCTCCGGCAGTGGCCGCGAGTCCCCAAAGCAGACGAGGTCGGCCGCACACCAGCATGATGCGCAGAGACAATTTGGGGCCGCGACTCTTGTGCAGATGTTCCTGCATGGCGCAGGCCAGTTCGACGCTCGCCGGACCGCCGCCGACAATGGCAAGCGTGTACTGCCGACCGGCAGCGAGTGCTGCGTCGTAGTCACGCTGAATCTGTTCCCAGCGCTCCAGGAAGGCAGCAAGGGGTTTGACGCTGATGGCGTGGCGTTCGGCGCCTGGAATGGCACTGCTGTCGGGGCGAGAACCCAGATTCAGCGAGAGGATGTCGAAATGGACAGCAGGCCGCTCTGCGCAGCGCAGTGTGCGGCTGACCAGGTCGATTTCTTCGACACTTGCCTGAATCAGCCGGGCGCCTGCCATTTGCGCCAGCGGGCGCAGATCAATCAGGAAATCGTCTTCCTGCGCGTGGCCGCTGATGAAAGCGGGCAGCGCACCGGAATAGGGAGTGTCGACATCGCGGGAGATCAGCGTGACATCAAGACCCGGCACCGGGTCTTTCGCCAGACTCATGAGCACAGCCAGGTGGCTGTGCCCGCCCCCGAGCAGGACCAGGCGCTTCTTGAGGGGGACGGGTTGTCGGTGGTTCATGCCAGCGTCACTTGCGTGTGCAGAAATCGGGTGCCCGGCGTGACACTCAGATGGAGCGGATGTCCGATCCGGTGTACAGGGCGCTTGGTCGCATGATCCTGTTGTCGATGCGTGACTCCAGGAAATGTGCGAGCCAGCCTACACTGCGTGCCATGGCGAATCCAGCGGTGAAGTAGGTGGCGGGTATGCCGATCGCCAGGTTCACCGGGCCTTTGTAGAACTCCAGGTTGGCCCAGACTTCCTTGCCCTTCTTCTGCATCTCGGCGTTGAATTCCTTCTCGATCTCTTTCAGCGTCATGAACACATTTTCGAAGTCCGTGCCCTTGCACAGTGCTTCGGCCATGGGCTTGAGGATTGCGGCGCGGGGGTCCAGCTTCTTGTATTCGCGGTGGCCCATGCCCATCAGACGGCCCTTGTTGGCCAGCAGGTC
>CAYWMC010000188.1:0-5362 GCA_964459345.1 uncultured Klebsiella sp.
CCTCCAGCCTTCGCCCCCTTTCCAGCCACTGCTCAGCTTCTCGATGAAAGATGGCACCAGAGCACTCTCCAGCGCATAGCCTTCCAGCAATGCACTTCTGCCACCATTGCCGATGTTGATTCGCGTCAGCCACAGCCCATCGCTGGAGGCGCGGGACAGATTCTTCAGATAAGTCGCGAAACCCAGCAGATTGCCCTGGTTCACGGCACGCAAGGTCTCGAGAGTCGCATTCAACGTCGCAATACTCTCTTCGCGCGCGGCGACTTCAGCAACCAGGCCTTCATCCGTGGCGCTGCCAATCAACGTGCTCTCCATCTGTTCAGCGATGACGGTCTCGTCCGCTATCTGCGCTTCCAGGTCCGCCAGAGTCTGCTGCCGCTGCGCGCGCTCCCACAGACCGTAGCCTGCAAGGCTTGCAATGATTGCGAGGCTGGCGAGTATGGTCAGACTGAAACGCTGTGCGGACAGCCAGTCGACGCGCGGGCGCATCTCCGGCAGGTAAAGGTTGACGCTCTGCTGCAGATAGTCGCTCATGTCAGCCCCCAAGGCCCGGCAAGTCATGGCGAAGTGCACCGCCCACTGCAAAGAGACTGGCGTGCTTGGTGTCTGCGTCGATATCGGGCGAACTCTCCAGCCGTTGCTCGTACTCCAGCATGCTGACCTTCACAGGCAGCACTTCCTGCAGACTTGTCGCCAGCATCGCGCCATCAGGGCGCGGCGCGATGAGCAATTCACGGACTGGCGTCTGGCCCATCTGGCTTTCGTAGTAGTCCAGGGAGCGTTGTATCTCCAGCACCAGGCGATCGCGCAGATTGCCCCAGCCGACAGTGCCCATGACATCCAGTGGCACCTGTGTATTCACTGTACGCGCCAGATACAGCGCGCCATTGCGGGTGATATTCATGTTGCTGCCGTTCGTCTTGAGGGCGATGAATGCCTGACTGCCACGCTCGTCGGAAAACTGTGTCGAGATATTCTTCATGGCCATCTCGGGAATATCGATTGCCGCCAGCTCCAGCTGCGCGCTCTTGCAAAGCTCGATCACACTGGCAATTCGCGACCTGGCAGCCGCTACGACGTAGAGCATCTGGTTGCGACCATTGAAAGCATCGTCGGGCACCGGAAAGATATCGATCGCGACATCGTCCAGAGGCACATCCAGCAAGTCCTTGACCTTCCAGCGCACGGCGGCGCGCATTTCCTCTGGCTCCACGGCAGGCGCTTCCACCAGATAGAGACTGTAATCCCGGGGCGCCAGGACCGCATTGCAGGGAGTGCCCTGCAGATTCAGACGCTCGATCTGTTCGACCAGACTCTCACGCAGATGCTGGGGGTTGCGGAACTCCTGACGGAAACATTGAGCGAGGAACAGCTGATCGCGATCACGCGTCACATTGGCAATGGCGAAATGTCGCTGGCCAAATGACACACCCGTCAATCCGCCGGCCTGCGTTTTCCGCTTGAATAATTGCAACACTGATAGACCTCAACCCACGAACCCGGGAAGCGCTGCTTGACAACAGAACGCTCCAGCAGCCTTCTGAGCCCCCGGAATTGCTTGAAATGTGTTCCAAATCGGCAACCAGCTGGCGCAATTTAGTTTCTGAATTATACAAGTTAAGTACATAGAATATATAGTAAAAAAAATGATCAGCGGGTACATTTGGGGACATTTTAACCAGCTGAGAAAAGCGCCACCGTGCTCCATATTGCCCTTTATCAACCCGAGATCCCGCCAAATACGGGGAACATCATACGCCTGGCGGCCAACACAGGCACCCACCTGCATCTGATCAAACCGCTGGGCTTCTCAATTGAAGACAAGCAGTTGCGACGCGCAGGACTGGACTATCACGAGACGCAAAGGGTGACGGTGCATGAGAGCTGGGAGGATTTTCTGCGGGACAAACCAGCGGGTCGAATGTTTGCGTTCAGCACGAAAGCGCAGCGTTCTTATACCGAGGTGACATTTCAGAAAGGCGATGTGGTGTTGTTCGGACCAGAGACGCGCGGACTGCCGGACGACATCCGCAATGGCATGCCACAGGAGCAGCTCTTGCGAGTACCCATGCGGGAGGGAAGCCGCAGCTTGAACCTGTCGAACACGGTGGCAGTGGTGGTGTACGAAGCCCTGCGGCAGCAGGACTTCGCCTTCGGAGACTGAGACGCTGCGGGGCCGGCAAGTGCGGCCCCGCGCCTGTCATCAATTGGCTGCGGGCTGTCCGGCCTTGGCAGCAGCCTCGGCGGCCTGGCGCTGCTTGGTCTGCAGGTACAGTGCGTCGAAATTCACCGGCGCCAGATTGATCGGCGGGAAGCTGCCCTTGACGATCAGGGAGTCCACGGCTTCACGGGCATAGGGGAACAGGATGTTCGGGCACACTGCAGCCAGCACATGTTCCAGGTCGCCATCAACCAGTCCGACACAGGTAAAGACACCAGCCTGGTGCACTTCCGCCAGAAACGCCGCCGCTTCTTCCACTTTGGCTTCGACGGTGACTGTCAGGACCACTTCAAAAACACCGTCAGCAACGCGGGTGCTCTTGGTGCCAAGGTTGAAAGAGACCTTCGGCGCCCATTGGCCCTGAAAGACCACCGGACTGCGCGGCGATTCGAACGAAGCATCCTTCAGATAGATGCGCTGCAGGGCGAAAGCCGGGCCTGGATTGGCTGCTTCCTGTCCATTGGCTGCGCCGGCCGCTGGCGCTGTCTGGGAGTTCTGATCTGTGTTGTTGTCTGCCATGTCTGTTCCTGCATCGCTCATGAGTTAGTGGAAATGTCGTGCCTTGCTTCCCTTGAAGGAATCTCTTGCTACTGCACCAGTGGCAGGCCCTGGGACCGCCACTCGGTCATGCCGCCGCTCAGGCGCAGCACGTTGGTGAATCCGGCGCTCTTCAGCATTTTCACGGCGTCGATGGACTGTGGCCCCAGGCGACAGGCCACTATCACCGGCTCTCCCTTGTGCTTGTCCAGCTCGGTAACGCGTGCGCCCAGCTTGCTGATGGGAATATGGATGGCATCGACGATGTGACCAGCGTCGAAGTCCTTCTTGTCGCGGATATCCACAACGACGGCATTCGAACGGTTGATGAGCATGACGGCCTGCTGGGCACTGACAGTCTCGCCGGAGGTCTTGTTCCGATGCAGCACCAGAGCAACGACCAGGCCCACCCACAGGGTTGAAAGGAGCCAGTGGTTACCAACAAATTCAATGAATTGCGCCATAAATCCCAGTGCTCTTTGCCGCACCCTTGGGTTGCGGCGGAGGAATGCGACAGCCCGCCGACGAAGCGGAGACCGCGCAAAAAAGGTGGGCAGTATACACACCAATCCATGGCATTAGAAAGTTTCAACCCGAATCCCGTCATGCTTTGCCCACGCCCCCGGACTCGCCTTGGCTGCCGCTTTCCGTGATAATGCCCGCCACTTCTTTCCATCCCTGTCGGAATCTTCATTGTCATGAGCTCACACACCTCCCCCGCCACCAAGAACACCACCCTGCTGCTGATCCTCGATGGCTGGGGTCACCGCGAGGAGACTGAGCACAATGCCATCCGCGCCGCGCACACGCCGGTGTGGGATTCCCTGTGGTCGGGCTGTGCTCACACATTGATCACGACATCAGGCGTAGCCGTTGGCTTGCCCAAAGGGCAGATGGGCAACTCTGAAGTGGGGCATATGAACCTGGGCGCCGGCAGAGTGGTGTACCAGAATCTGACCCGCATCGACAAAGCCATCGAAGACGGCACCTTCTTCCTGAACGAGCCACTCGTGGACGCCGTCGACAAGGCCATCCTCAACGACAAGGCTGTGCACATCCTGGGCCTGCTCTCGCCGGGCGGAATTCACAGCCATGAGGACCAGATCCTGGCCATGATCGACCTTGCCAGCCAGCGTGGTGCCGAACGCATCTATCTGCACGCCTTTCTGGACGGGCGCGACACGCCGCCCCGCAGCGCCCTGGCGTCCCTGCAGCGTGCCGAAGCAGCGCTGCGCGACACTGGCTGCGGACGCATCGTATCCATCATCGGTCGCTACTACGCCATGGACCGCGACAACCGCTGGGACCGGGTACAGAGCGCCTATGATCTTCTGACCGCCGGCAAGGCCGAGTTTCGCAGTGCCACAGTCGAGGAAGCACTGGCCGCCGCCTATGCCCGCGGCGAAGACGACGAGTTCGTGAAAGCGACCCTGGTGTCCACCCCCGGGGAACCCGCGATCCACATCGAGGACGGCGATACCCTGATCTACATGAATTTCCGCTCCGACCGTGCGCGTCAGCTGACCCGCGCGCTCTCGGACCCGGCATTTACGGGCTTCGTTCGCGAGCAGCGTCCTGCCCTGGGGGATTTCGTCACGCTGACCGAATACGCCTCCGACATCGGCGTGCTGTGCGCCTATCCGCCCCAGACCATGGACAACGTGCTGGGGGAATACCTGGGCGCGCTCCACAAGACGCAGCTGCGCATTGCCGAAACCGAGAAGTACGCCCATGTGACCTTCTTCTTCAGTGGCGGCCGCGAGGAACCCTTCGAGGGCGAGACACGCATCCTGATTCCCTCCCCGCAGGTGGCCACCTATGACCTCAAGCCGGAGATGAGTGCGTTCGAAGTGACGGACCGCCTGGTGGAAGCCATCACCGCGGGCACCTATGACGCCATCATCTGCAACTATGCCAATGGCGACATGGTCGGCCACACCGGCAGCTTCGACGCTGCGGTCAAGGCAGTGGAAGCCCTGGACATCTGTCTTGGCCGCATCGTGAGCGCCATCGAAGCCAGCGACGCCCAGTGCCTGATCACTGCCGACCACGGCAATGTCGAACAGATGGTGGACGATGAGTCCGGACAGCCCCTGACTTCCCACACAAGCGGGCCGGTGCCACTCGTCTACGTGGGCAAGCGCGGCTGGACGTTCACCCAGCCCGGAAGCCTCTGTGACATCGCTCCCACCATGCTTGCCCTGATGGAGCTGCCCATTCCGGCAGAGATGACTGGCCAATGTCTCGTGCAGAAGTCCGCCTGAAACAGCTGCGCTGCTGGCTGCTGCTGTCCACCCTTCTCTTGGGCAGTGGCGCAGTGGCGGCACAGGACCCTTTGCCGGAAGAACAGCTTGAGCAGCTCAACGCCGCCATCAGCCAGATTGAAGACTGGCTGAACTCCGCCACCAACAATCGCTCCTCCCTGGAACGCGAGCTGCGCGAAGCCGGCGCCGCCATTGCGGCCAATCGTGCAGCCATCGACGAGAACGAAGCGCAGATCGCCACCCTCAGCCAGCAATTGCAGACTCTGGACACCCGCCAGAGTGAACTGCAGGACACACTTGGCAGCCAGGAAGAGTTGGTCCGACGAGCGCTGCGGGCCTC
>CAYWMC010000189.1:0-5323 GCA_964459345.1 uncultured Klebsiella sp.
CGCGAGACGCAGGTCGGTGTCGATGGTCACCGTGCGCACGCCGTGACGGAGGCCTTCCGGAATCTCTTCAACAGGCACGCCATAGGTCTCGCCAATCTGTCCGCCATACTGGTTGATGATGGCCAGCCACTCCTGCGGCACGGACGAGGAACCGTGCATCACCAGGTGCGTGTTGGGGATGCGACGGTGGATTTCCTTGATGCGCTCGATGGCCAGCGTGTCCCCTGTGGGCGGGCGGCTGAACTTGTAGGCGCCATGGCTGGTGCCGACGGCGATGGCCAGGGCGTCCACGCCAGTGTCATCCACGAAGCGCGCGGCTTCTTCCGGGTCGGTCAGCATCTGGTGCATGGAGAGAATGCCTTCGGCGCCGATGCCGTCCTCTTCGCCGGCCATGCCGGTTTCCAGTGAACCCAGACAGCCGATCTCGCCTTCCACGGACACGCCGCAGGCGTGCGCCATTTCCACTGTCAGGCGCGTGACGCGCACGTTGTAGTCATAGTCCTTCGGCGTCTTGCCGTCTTCGCCCAGCGAGCCGTCCATCATCACGGACGAGAAACCCAGCTGAATGGAACGCTGGCAGACGGCAGGCGACACGCCGTGGTCCTGGTGCATCACGATGGGAATATGCGGGAACTCCTCGATGGCAGCCTGAATCAGGAGCTTCAGGAAATTGGAGCCGGCATATTTGCGCGCACCGGCAGAGGCCTGCAGGATGACTGGACTATTGGATTCGTTGGCCGCTTCCATGATGGCGCGGACCTGTTCCAGATTGTTCACGTTGAAGGCCGGAACGCCGTAGCCGCGCTCGGCGGCGTGATCGAGAAGCTGACGCAAACTGATGAGTGCCATGAGTAACCTCGTGTTGTCTGTTCTGTTCAATGGGGCGCACGGTCTAGAACGGCGCGTGTCTTTCAAATCTGTACTGCCAGTGTCTTTCAGCCAGCGGTGTGTCGGCTGCCAACCTCTTCCAGAATCTGCACTGCCGGCAGGGTCTCGCCCTGCACGAACTCCAGGAACGCGCCGCCGCCGGTGGAGATATAGGAGATATCTGCCGTGACCTCGAACTTGTCGATGGCGGCAATGGTTTCCCCGCCACCTGCGATCGAGAAGCCATGGTTGTTCGCCACGGCATGGGCAATCGCCTCGGTGCCTTTGGCGAAGCTGTCGAACTCGAACACGCCCACCGGGCCGTTCCAGATGATGGTATTCATGCGGGCAATGATGGCAGCAAAGGACGCGGCCGTCTGTGGACCAATGTCCAGAATCATGTCGTCGTCTTCCACATCGGCGACAAGCTTGATCGTGGCCTGTGCGTCGGCGGCGAAGGCTTTCGCCACCACCACGTCGATGGGCAGTGGAATGCTGGTCTTCTGCATCAGTGCTCTTGCGGTATCTACAAGGTCCAGTTCCACCAGTGACTTGCCAACAGGATGACCCGCCGCCAGCAGGAAGGTGTTGGCGATGCCGCCGCCCACGATCAGCTGATCCACGATGCCGGCCAGGCTCTCCAGCACCTGCAGCTTGCTGGAGACTTTGGCGCCACCGACGATGGCGAGCATGGGCCGCGCCGGCTTCTTGAGCGCCAGTTCCAGCGCATCCAGTTCACTGCCCAGCAGGGGGCCGGCACAGGCCACGGGCGCGAACTTCGCCACACCATGGGTGCTGGCCTGGGCGCGGTGCGCGGTGCCGAAGGCGTCCATCACGAACACGTCGCACAGGGCCGCGTAGCGCTTTGCCAGGGTATCGTCGTTGGCTTCTTCGCCGCTGTTGATCCGCACGTTCTCCAGCAGCACCACTTCGCCGGGGGCAGGCAGCGCTTCAGCAGGATTCTCGAAATAATGCTGCGACAGCACCACCCGGGTGCCCAGCAATTGCGCCAGACGCTCGGCCACCGGGGCCAGTGAGGCGCCAGGTTGTTCGCTGATGGGCTTGCCTTCATCGGGGCGCCCGAGGTGGGACATCACGATGACACGGGCGCCCGCATCCAGCGCCGCCTTGATGGCAGGGGCCGCGGCCACAATGCGTGTGTCGTTGGCAATGACGCCGTTCTTCACGGCCACGTTCAGGTCTTCGCGAATCAGCACGCGTTTGCCGCGCAGATCCAGGTCCTGCATTCTCAGAATTGTCATGGCGTCGACGAGCTCCTGTTGTCGAGTTGTCTGATAGTTTCTGCCACATCCAGCATGCGATTGGCAAATGCCCATTCATTGTCGAACCACGCCAGCACCTTCACCAGCCGGGTGCCGCTTACGCGGGTCTGGCTCAGGTCGACGATGGCCGAGCGCGGGTCATGATTGAAATCGCAGGAGGCCAGTGGCTCGTCGGTGCAGTCCAGCACGAAGGGCAGCGAGTCACGTGCGCCCTGGCGGATGGCTGCATTGACGGAGTCCATGCTGACATCGGTGCGCAGTGTCACCGTCAGGTCAATACAGGACACATTGATGGTGGGCACGCGCATGGCCTGCGCAGCGAAGCGGCCTTCCAGATGCGGCAGGATGCGGCCGATGCCCTTGTCGATCTCCGTGTTCACCGGAATGATGGACTGCACCGCGCTGCGTGTCTTGCGCAGATCATGATGGTGAAATGCATCGATGACCGGCTGATCGTTCATGGCGGAATGAATGGTCGTGATGACGCCATTCTCGATGCCGAACGCCGCATCGAGGCACTGAATGACAGGCACCACGCAATTGGTGGTGCAGGACGCATTGGAGATGATGCGGTGTTCCCGCGTCAGGCTGGTGTGATTCACGCCGTAGATGACAGTGGCATCGACATCGCTCTGGGCCGGATGCGAGATCAGCACGCGCCGGGCACCGCTGTCCAGATGCAGGGCGGCGGTAGCGCGGTCAGAGAACGCGCCCGTGCAGTCCATCACCAGATCGACATTCAGGGCATCCCAGGGAAGGCGGCCGATGTCACTCTCAGAAAACACCTGGACCTCCCGCCCGTCGATGCTCAGCACGCCTTCGCGCCCGTCCACCTTGCCGGGGAAGCGCCCGTGCGTGCTGTCATAGCGGGTCAGGTAGACCAGCGAGTGCGTGTCTGTCAGGTCATTGATGGCCACGATCTGCAGATCGGGCCAGGCCCGCGACTCGTGCAGCGCGCGCAATACACAACGACCGATGCGCCCGTAACCATTTATTGCAATGCGGTAGGACATGGCACTCTCATTGGTGAGAAGACGTCACTTTCTGCACAGGGCAGTGGCGGTGCTGACGACATTCTCGACGGTGAAACCAAATTCCTTCATCAGCACCGGACCAGGCGCCGACTCGCCGAAGCTCGTCATGCCAATCACCTTGCCATCCAGACCGACATACTTGTACCAGTAATCTGCCGCAGCGGCTTCCACAGCCAGGCGTGCACGCACGGCGCGGGGCAGCACTTGCTCGCGATAGGCGTCGTCCTGCGCTTCGAATACATCCGTGGACGGCATCGACACCAGTCGCGCACGAATGCCCTGCGCCTGCAGCGCGGTGACGGCTTCGGCACACACAGCCACTTCCGATCCAGTGGCAATGACGATCACGTCTGGAGTGCCGTCGCACTCCTTCAACACGTAGGCTCCGCGGGCGATGGCCGCGAGCTGCTCGGGCGTGCGCGCCTGATGATTCAGGTTCTGCCGCGAGAACACCAGCGAGGTCGGGCCTGCGCTGCGCTGAATGGCCGCCTTCCAGGCCACGGCGGACTCCACTGCATCGCAGGGGCGCCACACGGACATGTTGGGGGTCACGCGCAGATTGGCGATCTGTTCCACCGGCTGGTGGGTCGGGCCGTCTTCGCCCTGACCGATGGAGTCATGGGTGTAAACGAACACGCACTGCTGCTTCATCAGTGCCGCCATGCGCACGGCATTGCGGGCGTATTCCATGAAGATCAGGAACGTGCCGCCGAAGGGAATGAAGCCGCCGTGCAGCGCGATGCCATTCATGATGGCGCTCATGCCGAATTCGCGGACGCCGTAGTTGATGTAGTTGCCATCGGCGCGCTCGGTGATGGGCGTGGTTCCAGACCAGGTGGTCAGGTTCGAGCCCGCCAGGTCGGCCGAACCACCGATCATTTCCGGCAGGTGCTGACCGAACGCAGCCAGGCAGTTCTGTGAGGCCTTGCGTGAGGCAATGTTCTCGCCCTTGTCCTGACAGGCGCGGATGTACTCGTCGGCCTGCGCCGCGAAATGCCCTGGCAGCTGACCTTTGAGGCGACGCACAAGCTCCATCGCCAGCACCGGATGTTCTTCTTCGTAACGGACCAGTTGTTCCTTCCAGGCAGACTCTGCCGTGAACCCCTTGTCGCGGGCATCCCAGATGGCGCGGATGTCCTCTGGCACTTCGAAGGGCGCGTGGGGCCAGCCCAGCGCAGCGCGGGTAGCGGCAATCTCGGCGTCACCCAGCGGTGAACCATGGACGTTGTGGGAGCCCTGCTTGTTCGGCGAGCCGAAGCCGATCACCGTCTTGCACTTGATCAGCGTCGGACGCTGCGTGTCGGCCTGCGCAGCCTTGATGGCGGTGGCGATCTGCGCGGCATCGTGCCCGTCGGCAGCCAGCACCTGCCAGCCATAGGCTTCGAAGCGCTTCGCCGTATCGTCGGTGAACCAGCCTTCCACGTCGCCGTCGATGGAGATGCCATTGTCGTCATAGAACACGATCAGTTTGCCAAGGCCCAGCGTGCCGGCCAGGGAACACACCTCGTGGGAAATGCCTTCCATCAGACAGCCATCGCCCGCAAACACATACGTGAAGTGGTCGATGACATCAAAGCCTGGCTGGTTGAATTGCGCCGCCAGTGTCTTTTCGGCAATGGCCATGCCCACGCCATTGGCCAGCCCCTGACCCAGCGGGCCGGTGGTGGTCTCTACGCCAGGCGTGTAGCCATACTCCGGGTGACCCGGCGTCTTGGAATGCAGCTGGCGGAAATTGCGCAGGTCGTCGGCAGAGACGTCATAGCCACTCAGGTGCAGCAGGGAATACACCAGCATGGAGCCGTGGCCATTGGACAGCACGAAGCGGTCGCGGTTGACCCAGCCCGGATTCACGGGATTGTGCTTGAGGAAATCGTTCCACAGGACTTCAGCGATGTCGGCCATGCCCATGGGGGCGCCGGGGTGACCGGAATTGGCTTTCTGCACGGCGTCCATGCTGAGGGCGCGGATGGCGTTGGCACAGTCTCTGCGCGAAGGAAGACGGCTGGACATACGGGTCGGGCTCCTGATTTGTGTCTGATTTTCAAGGCCGGCCATTTTCCCGCACCTCTGCCAAATAAGCCACCCGGGCCATCCTTTATTTTGCCGGCGGGGGATGGGTGCAGTACGGAGGCTGCGAGG
>CAYWMC010000190.1:0-5296 GCA_964459345.1 uncultured Klebsiella sp.
AGTGTGGCCCTCAATCAGGAATTGGACGCGTTTGGGGGTAATATATTGACCACTGGTAGTGTAGAATTGCTCTTCCCGATTCCGTTCGTCACCGACCGCAGCAGGGTACGTTCCTCTCTGTTCGTTGACGTCGGAAACGTTTTTTCGTCAAATTGCAGCCCCAGACAGAGCCTGCAGAACAATTGCAGCAACTTTGATGTTGGTGAATTACGATATTCAATGGGGCTTAGCGTGACCTATCTTTCGCCTTTCGGTCCGCTGACTTTTTACCTCGCCAAACCATTCACCAAGGATGAGTTTGATGATGAAAAGAACTTTGACTTTACCATTGGTGCCGGTTTCTGACGGGCATGCAACACAACAAGAACATGGCAGTTCGCAGATGCTGTCGATCAAGTCATTCGGAGATATAGAACGTGAAAACCTTCATTAAAGTACTGGCAGTGGCCGGGGCAATTCTGGCTTCAGGCTCTTCTTTCGCGCAGCAACCAGTTGTTGGCGTTGTGAATCTGGAACAAGCACTTTTCAACTCCCAGGCCGCGCAGGAATTGCAGGCCGTGATCCAGGAAGAGTTCCGTGACGATCAAACCCGTGCCGAGCAGCTCAATACGGAACTGACAGAGCTCGTAGAGCGCGCTCAGCGTGACGAGTCCATCATGAGTGATGCGGAAAAGCGTCGCGTCAGCTCCGATGCACAGGAAAAGCAGGTGAAGTTGCAGATGATTTCCGACCGCGTGCAGGCAGCCTTTCAGGAGCGCAACCAGGCCTTCATCGAAAGCATGCGTGAAAATCTTGGCAACGCCATACAGGCTGTTGTTCAGGAGGGTGGCTACAATATCGTGCTGAACGCAGACAGTGTCGCGTTTTTCGACAATACCTATGACATCACGGCCAAAGTGACCGCGAAACTGAACGAGCTTTCCCAGTAACGTCGGCGCTTACAGGTTCTCACCAGGTGAGCAATCAAACTGTCTATACACTTGGTGAGTTGGCGGGTCTGCTGGATGTGCAATTGCACGGAGACCCGTCGATCCCGATCACTGGCCTTGCCACGCTCAAGAGCGCAACGGCGGGCCAGTTGAGCTTTCTCAGCAATCCCCGTTATGCCACTCAACTTGCTTCTTGCAGGGCCTCCGCGGTCATCATTGATCCGGAGTTCGCCAGTGCATGTCCGTCAGCGCAACTGCTCTCGGCATCGCCTTATGTGACATACGCGCGCGCGTCGCAATTGTTCGCTCCGGCACGTCCTGTATTGCCAGGGATACACTCCACCGCCTGTGTGGATGAGTCTGCGCAGATTGGTGCACAAGTCAGTATCGGAGCAAACGCTGTCATTGAAGCCGATGTCGTCATCGGTGCGGGCAGCGTGATCGGTGCCGGGACCTATGTGGGCGCGCGTTCCCGCATAGGCAGGGACTGCATGTTGTATCCCAACGTCACCGTCTACCACGATGTATCGATCGGCGATTCCGTGGTGCTGCACTCTTCGGTGGTCATCGGCGCTGACGGCTTCGGATTTGCGTTCGACGGCCGGCGCTCGGTCAAGATCGCGCAGCTGGGTGGCGTGCAGATTGGCAATGATGTCGAGATTGGTGCGGGCTCCACGGTCGATCGCGGTGCGCTGGACGACACCATCATCGAGCAGGGCGTAAAGATCGACAACCAGGTGCAGATTGCGCACAACTGCATCGTGGGCGAACACACCATCATCTGCGGATGCAGTGCCATCGCTGGCAGCACCAGCATCGGCCGCTACTGCACCATTGGTGGAGGCGTCGGCATCATTGGTCACCTGCGCATTGCCGACAAGGTCATGATCAGCGCCATGTCGCTGGTCAGTCAGTCGATTGGTGAGTCCGGCATATATTCGTCTGGAACAGGACTTCTGGAATCGAAGGAATGGAAGCGCAACATCGTGCGATTTCGCCAGCTGGATGATATGGCCAAGCGACTGCGCGAACTCGAAAAAATTGCACTGGGCAAACAGTCCGGCCCGGGAGACTCTGAATAGCAGAGCTCATAACCAAAGGACACCTGTTTCAGGAAAACACTACAATGATGAACGTGGAAGAAATCAAGGAATACCTGCCGCAACGTTACCCGTTTCTGCTGGTTGACCGGGTGCTTGAAATAGAACTTGGCAAACGCATCCTTGCCTACAAGAATGTCACCGTGAATGAAGAGTTCTTTGAAGGACACTTTCCGGGCAAACCCATCATGCCGGGCGTTCTGATCATTGAAGCGCTGGCTCAGGCAGCGGGAGTGCTGGGCTTCAAGAGCCAGGAAAAGAAGCCGAAGGACGGGTATCTGTACTATTTCGTAGGCGCCGACGAAGTCCGTCTCAAGCGCCCCGTGGTGCCGGGAGACCAGTTGATGCTGGAGGCGGTCATAGTGACGAGCAAGCGCGGTATCTACAAGTTTGAATGCAAGGCGTCAGTAGATTCGCAGCTGGTAGGTACAGCCATCATCATGTGTGCAGAAAGGAAGAACGAAATTGATTGATGCACGGGCTATCATTGACCCCAGCGCCCGACTGGCTGCGAACGTCAGCATAGGGCCGTGGACCATCGTCGGGCCAGGCGTGGAGATTGGCGAGGGCACGCACGTGGCCTCCCACGTGGTCATTCGTGCGAATACCCGTATCGGTCCGAACAACCGCATATTCCAGTTCGCCTCGATTGGCGAAGACCCGGCGGACAAGAAGTTTGCTGGTGAAGAAACCTGGCTGGAAATTGGCTCGGACAACACAATCCGTGAAGGCGTGACGTTGCACCGAGGCACTGGCTTTGGTGGCGGATACACCCGCATTGGCAGTCACAATCTTCTGATGCCGTATGTGCATGTGGCTCATGACTGCATCGTCGGCAGTCACACCATTTTCGCGAACAACGTGGGTATCTCCGGTCACGTGGAAGTTGGTGACTGGGCGATTCTTGGCGGTTACGCAGGCGTGAACCAGTTCCTCAAGATTGGCGCGCATTCCATGATTGGCGGCATGACTCACATCAGCAATGATGTGCCCGCCTATGTGATCGTGAGCGGCACCCCGCCTGAGGCACGCAGTATCAATGCCATCGGGCTTGAGCGTCGCGGTTTCAGCAAAGATGCCATCACGCGCATTCGTCGCGCCTTCAAGATCGTGTACATGAAGGGGCTCACTCTGCAGGAAGCGCTGGCGCAGCTTGACCCGATGGCCTCGGAGTTTGTCGATATTCAGATGTTTGTAGATTCAATCCGCGCCTCGACCCGGGGCATACAGCGCTGAGTCAGCGTGCGGCCTCTGGAAAGGGAGACAAGCGCGTGCGCATCGGCATGATAGCGGGGGAGACTTCCGGCGACATTCTTGGCGCCGGCCTGATGCAGGCCATCCGGCGTTCATGCCCGGAGGCGCAGTTCGAAGGCATCGGTGGCCCCCGCATGCTGGCAGAGGGCTTCCACAGTTTCTTTCCTATGGAGCGGCTGTCAGTAATGGGCTTCATCGAGCCCCTGGGCCGCTTGCCCGAGCTGCTGCATATCAAGAAGACTCTGGTACAACACTTTGCAAACACCATGCCCGATGTCTTCATCGGCATCGATTCCCCTGGTTTCAATCTGCGCATCGAGCAGAGCCTGCACGATCTGGGCATTCGCACTGTGCACTACGTCAGCCCCAGCGTCTGGGCCTGGGGTCAGAAGCGCATTCACAAGATCGCCCGCGCCGTGGACCTGATGCTGGCCTTGTTTCCCTTCGAGACGCAGATCTACGAACAGCATCATGTGCCCGTGCGTTTTGTCGGACACCCGCTGGCGGACACGATTGCATTGGACAGTGGCAATGCCATGCAGAAGCATGATGCGCGTGTCCAGCTCGGGCTGGCCGACGACGCCACCGTGATTGCGCTCTTGCCGGGCAGCCGCCGGGACGAGATCAGCCGGCTGGGGCCCGTCTTTATTGCGACTGCCCTGCGCTGTCTGGCTCGCAATCCAGCGCTGCGCTTTGTGATTCCCTGCGCCAATGCAGAGCGCCGGCAACAGGTTCAGGAGTTGCTTGGTGCTCATGCCTTTGGCGAGCAGTTCCTGGTGTTCGAGGGCAACTCCCATCAGGCGATGCTTGCGGCTGAGATGGTGCTGCTGGCCTCTGGCACGGCAACCCTTGAAGCCATGTTGCTGAAGCGTCCGATGGTGGTGTGCTATCGCCTGGCCGCGCTGACCTGGTTCCTTGCCTCGCGCATGCTCAAGGTGCCCTATGTCTCCCTGCCCAATCTGCTGGCAGGCGAGCGCCTGGTTCCCGAATTTCTGCAGGATGCGGTGACTGTCGACAATCTTGGTCGCGAGCTGCAGCGCCTGCTCGACAACCCTCAGGAGCAGAGCGAGCTGAGCACCCGGTTTCAGCAGATCCACAGCACCATCCGTCGCGATGCCAGCGCGCAGGCAGCCGAAGCCGTCCTGCAGCTCGTCCGGAGTGAATCGCAGGGCCGGATTCATGGCGTGTGAGCAGCCCACCCTGGTGCAGTGGTGTCATCCCTATCCCTGTGCGCCCCTCGCGCCCGTTGCCGGCGTGGATGAAGCGGGCAGGGGGCCACTGGCCGGAGATGTCGTGGCTGCGGCCGTCATCCTTGATCCAGCACGTCCCATCCGCGGTCTGAACGATTCCAAGAAACTCAGTGAACGGGCCCGCGAAACGGCGTATGCGCGCATCGTCGAGTCTGCCCTGTGCTATTCTCTCGGCCGTGCCAGCGCCGCGGAGATCGACTCACTCAACATCCTGCAGGCGAGTCTTCTGGCCATGCACCGCGCGGTGACTGGCCTTGCGCAAGCCCCTGCCTTCGTCTATGTGGACGGCCTGTATTGCCCACGCTGGGATTTTCCTTCCAGTGCAGTAGTGCAGGGCGATTCCCGTGTGGATTGCATCGCTGCAGCCTCCATTCTTGCCAAGGTCACCCGTGACC
Organism: uncultured Klebsiella sp.; assembly: GCA_964459345.1. Lineage (GTDB taxonomy): Bacteria > Pseudomonadota > Gammaproteobacteria > Pseudomonadales > Pseudohongiellaceae > UBA5078. Next base: position 4,929 of record CAYWMC010000190.1, read on the forward strand.
GCGAGATGCTGGCGCTGGATGCCCTGTACCCAGGCTATGGCTTCGCGCTGCACAAGGGCTATCCGACAGTGGCCCACCGGGAGGCGCTGCTGCGCCTTGGCCCGAGTCCTGTGCACCGCGCCAGTTTCGGCCCGGTGCGGAGGGTGCTCGACGCCCGTGCCGAAAGGCGCGCCATGCCTACATCCGAATATTGAGTTGCTGAGACCGCCATGCCCGTGACAGACACGTTCGTCCATCTGCGAATGCACACCGAATACTCGATCGTCGACAGCGTCGTGCGCATCGATGAACTCGTCGCACAGGTGGCAGCCGCCGGCATGCCGGCCGTGGCGATTACCGATCAGGTGAATCTCTTCGGCCTGATCAAG
>CAYWMC010000191.1:0-5281 GCA_964459345.1 uncultured Klebsiella sp.
GTTCGCGAGTGTCAGTGCCTTGCAAGAGCGCCGTCTTGCGTTCCTTCTTGCGATTGATGAACTGCAGTACGGCAATGATGTTCTTCTTCTTGTTCAAGGCCGGCAGAGTCAGCATGCTGACCGTTCGGTAGCCTGTGCTCTCGTCGAAATTCTTGTTGAATCCGTAAGGGGCCGTTTGTGGAATTTCATACGCATCAGCGATATTCAGAGGCTCTTTTGTAAGAGCAACATAGCCTGCAATGGATGACGAGTTGAGTGGAAAGCGCCTTTCTTCGAAGGGAAAGTCTATTGAGTCATTCTGAGTCAGTTTGAACGTTATCTGCTGAGCTTCGGCATCGACCAGGAACAGCGATGCGCCATCACAGTTGGAAATATTCTGACCCTCGGACAGAATTTTTCGCAGCAAGGTAGCCAGGTCGTTTTCGGCAGCCAAGGCAATTCCGACGCTGGCTAGCTTGTCCAGATTGCCTTCTATGGTGGCAAGGTCATGCTGACTGTCTGCAAGTCGCTTGCGCACAATCCAGGCCTCACAGGCGCCTTGCAGAATTTTCCTGGACTGTATTGCCGGGAATCCCTCTGTAAAGATGACGTCACTGACTTTGATAGTGGGCGAAGAGCTCATCAAGATTGCAGTAGGGAATTGATTTCGCCACTGTTCTTCAGAGGCACTATTGAGCAGATCGCGATCCAGAAGCAAAAGGGCTGGTGCAAACTCAGCGGCCTCGTCAGGTGAGCTGACCGGACTGAGCAGAAGGCGAGGGATGTCGAGGTGTTTCCAGAATGTTGTGGCAAGTGCAGTCGCGCTGAGACAGACAGTCAGGACAGTGGATGATTCAATGTGGCTTCCAGAGTGTGACGGCACGACTGTCTGGCTCACGAGGGTCTCGCGTCCGCGAAGTGCGGCAAGGATTCAGGGACTTTGCGGGGGAGTGTAACCCAGGAAACTGGCGATGGCGACCAAATGACAAGCAGAGGAGATGTCAGCTGGTGCGCTGACATCTCCTCTTCATGACGGGCTTGAGGCGACAGTCAATTCCCAAAGCCAATTGCACCCATGCCGCCGCCCACATTTCTGGCGATGGCATTCAGGCGGAAGTGCGGTTTGCTGGATCTTGCAGCCGCTGCTTCTGTTGCCTGAATCTCACGTATGAAATTCTGCAACATCTGGCGCGCTTCGGACTGATAGCGGAAAGGGCCCATGTTGCTCCCTTCACGGGTACGGAAATACCACAGGCCGCCCTTGTCAAATACACGTTCTGTACGTTCGGGGATGACTCGATCTGACCGGTCTTGCTTGCGAAGGCTTGTCATATTCTTGATCCTCTTGTTGTCTCCGTCAGCCCAGGACCGCCTTTCTGCAAGGATTCTTGCGCAAGGTATAAAGCATGGCCCTGAGCTGACGAGTGATCCGAAAATAGTATGAGTCACTGAAGCTGAGAAGAGCGCAATTACTATGCCATTCCTGGGTTGCTTTCAGAGTGCCATGGCATTCTTTGAGGCGCTAAAATATTTTTTAGTATCAATAAGATAGGGTGATATTTGACTTGTTGGCCGGCTGTAAAATTCTTCGATTCATCAAGGTGTTAGAAGTTGATTCTAATCGAAGTGAATTCGTGAGTTTCCATGGCTCGTCAAGCTGATTTGGAGTGATTGAAACTGAGGAAAAGGTCGTAAAAGCAAGGAGTTGAAAGAAAATTAAAAATTAAATTTATAAATGAGCGCTTTTCAATAGCCATTGTCTGATTGCGCTCGCCTCGAGCGAGGCCGCATGGGCTCTTGCACGGGCCAGATCTTCGGGTGAATTGAGGTTCAGGTATTGCCCCGGCTGTGTTCCGGACAGCACCAGCAGAGAGTTTGGCTGTGATCGTATGAAGGCCATCGGGCTGTAGTGGCCTTGTTCCAGAGCCTTGGCAAGCTCGTCTTCCAGGCGAACGTCCCACAGCGAAAACAGCGGCTGAAATTGCTGGTCCGTTTGCAGCCAGCCAGCCAGCGTTTGCTCGTGAGTCATGAGTCGGAGAACGCGCTGCACATAGTCGTCATCGAACCAGGGGACGTCGCCGGGAAAGCACGCGATATGCGTGCACTTTAGGTCGTCAGCCTTGCTCCAACGCATCGCGGCATGAATGCCGGCCAGTGGGCCTGCATCTTGGCCGTATGCGTCAGAGACAATTGGAAGATGAAACTCGGTGTAGCGATCAGTTGCTTTGTTGACGTTGATCAGCATCTGCGATACCTGCGGAGTTCCCGCTTCCAGAATCCAGTCAATGATCCGCCGTCTCCCAAGAGGCAGCAGAGGCTTTTCCTGATATTGCATGCGCGAGCCTTTGCCGCCAGCCAGGATGACGCCGTTAACACGGAATTCTGAGGGGTTCACGACAGCCTCTGCAGCGCTCGAAATGGGCAGCGAGAATAGTCCAGCCGGCCAATGCTCACAATATTCACAATTGAATATAAACAGGCAGTATGGGAGAATCGCGCACTTCAGAAACCGGGAAAGACATCTTAAGCCGTTGAATTATAAGCACTTAAAGAGAGTGTTTGAGGGCGCGCGAAGGGGTCGGTATCCCGGAATTCAGTTTTCACTGCGAATTTGCCGGGTTGAAGCTGTGATCCAGGCGAATTCTTTCCAGAATGACAATGAAAGGTCGACACACCAGGTCTGCCGATAGTAGAGGGTTATCCATGCAAGTTTCCATCGAGACAATTTCCGAACTCGAGCGTCGTATGACCGTCGGAGTTCCCGCTGCAGTGGTTGAAAGTGCTGTCATGGCGCGTCTTCAAGAAGCCGCCGGCAACGTCCGTCTGAATGGTTTCCGCAAGGGCAAGATTCCCTTGAAAGTCATCAAGGGACGCTATGGCAAGGGTGTTCGCCAGGAAGTGGTCGGCGAAGTCATGAGCAAGACTTATTACCAGGCAATCGCGGAACAGAATCTGAAGCCCGCAGGTCAGCCGAGAATCGAGCCAAAGTCCCTGGCCGAAGGCAAGGATCTTGAATACGTAGCCCTGTTTGAAGTGTTCCCGGAAGTCACCCTGGCGGACTTCAAGGAGCTGAAAGTTGAGAAGCTGGTTGCGCAGGTAGAAGACGAAAATATCGACAAGATGATTGAAACTCTGCGTCAGCAGCGTCAAACCTGGGAGCCTGTCACGCGGCAGAGCAAAACCAAGGATCGATTGAATATCGATTACGTTGGCACCATGAATGGTGAAGCGTTTGCCGGGGGTTCCGCGCAGGGCGCCAATCTTGTGCTCGGCTCCCAGCGTATGATCGAAGGGTTCGAAAAGGGCCTGACCAAGAAAAAGACTGGAGACGAAGTCGTACTTGAGCTGGTATTCCCTGAGGATTATCAGAACAAGGATCTGGCCGGCAAGCCTGTGAAATTCGAAATCAAGATCAACTCCGTCAGCGCTCCGGTACTCCCCGAGCTGAACGATGAGTTTTTCGCGGTGTTTGGAATTGATGAGGGCGGTCTGGAGGCTTTCCGCAAGGAAGTTGCTGCCAACATGGAGCGCGAACTCAAGAACGCCAGCAAGGCCAAGGTCAAGAGCCGCGTCATGGAGCTGTTGCTGGCTCAGAACAAAGTGGCTCTTCCCAACAGTCTGGTTCTTGGTGAAATTGGCTCGCTTCGTCAGCAGGCTCTGCAGCAGTTTGGTGGTGGCAAGCAGAGTATCGATCCTTCCATGCTTCCGGACGAGCTTTTCCGTGAGCAGGCTGAAAAGCGCATTGCGCTGGGGCTGATTCTTGGGGAAGTCATCAAGAGCAAGGGCCTGAAGGCTGATCCGGCGCTGGTGAAGTCGACCATTGAGGACATCGCTTCCACGTATGAGACCCCTGAGCAGGTTGTACGCTGGTACTACAGCAACAAGGACCAGCTCGCGTCAGTGGAATCTTCCGTGCTTGAAGATCAGGCATTTGAAGCAATATTGGCTGAAGCCAAAGTGAAGGAAAAACGCGTCAGTTATGATGACGTCATCAAACCGGAAGCAGCGAAAGCAGCCAAGTAACGAGTCTATATGGATCACAAGCAGGAATTGATTGTGTCGACCCTGGTGCCAATGGTTGTTGAACAGACAGCCCGTGGTGAGCGTTCCTATGACATTTACTCGCGACTTCTGAAGGAGCGGGTGATTTTCGTGGTGGGCCAGGTTGAAGACTACATGGCCAATCTCGTAGTGGCTCAGTTGTTGTTCCTGGAGTCAGAAAATCCAGACAAGGACATTCATCTGTACATCAACTCGCCTGGCGGGTCCGTCACTGCGGGTTTGTCTGTCTATGACACCATGCAATTCATCAAGCCTGACGTCAGCACCATGTGTATCGGTCAGGCGGCCAGCATGGGAGCACTGCTGCTGGCAGGCGGGGCGAAGGGCAAGCGTTTTGCGCTTCCCCATTCTCGCATGATGATTCATCAGCCCAGTGGCGGCGCGCAGGGCCAGGCGTCTGATATCGAGATTCAGGCCAATGAGATCATCAAGTTGCGTCACCAGCTCAACAACATCATGGCCATGCATACCGGGAAAGATCTTGAAACCATCGCGCGCGATACAGAACGCGACAACTTCATGAGTGCCGATGAGGGCGTCAAGTACGGCCTTATTGACAAGGTTTTGAGTCATCGTGTGATGTAAATCCGGAAAATTGCTCCGGATCGCACTCGTGTACTGCAATTTCCTGCCGATTACCTGCTTCAAGAGCCTGCATTGCCGTGTCTCCGGCGGTGGTACTAGTATTGGAGACTGCCCGAAAGTCCTGTAATCTGGGCTGGCGTCGAATTTGAGGATTTGTTTAATGTCTGATGATCGTTTCAACAAAGGCGATGACAGTGGCAAGCTGCTGTATTGCTCATTCTGCGGCAAGAGCCAGCATGAAGTCCGGAAACTGATCGCTGGGCCGTCCGTCTTTGTATGCGACGAGTGCGTGGATCTTTGCAACGACATCATTCGCGAAGAAATCCAGGAAAAGGACGCGGAGGGCGGCAGCAAGAAGTTGCCTATACCGGAGGAGATCAAGAGCACTCTTGATGAATACGTCATTGGGCAGGAGCGTGCGAAGAAGGTGCTCGCTGTCGCGGTGTACAACCACTACAAGCGTCTGAATTACGAACACTCCTCAGGCGGAGTCGAGCTAGGCAAAAGCAATATTCTCATGGTGGGCCCCACCGGGACAGGCAAGACCCTGCTCGCGGAAACACTTGCTCGTCTCCTGGATGTGCCCTTCACAATAGCTGACGCAACGACATTGACTGAAGCCGGCTACGTGGGCGAAGACGTCGAGAACATCATC
>CAYWMC010000192.1:0-5252 GCA_964459345.1 uncultured Klebsiella sp.
GGGTACCACTTGCCCTGACCGATATGAACTATACCTTCGGGTCCATAATGCTTCTTCAATGCCAGCAGAAGTTCGCCGGCCAGCTTGCGTTTTTCCTTGCCGAGTGCGGCCGTGTTCCACTGGGCGCTTTCCATGTCGTCTATGGAAATGAATGTGGGTTCGCCACCCACGGTCAGCCTGACATCGTTGGTCTCCAGTTCCTCGTCCACGCGCTTGCCGAGTGCATCGATTGCCTGCCACTGATCCGCCGTGTAGGGCTTGGTAACGCGTGGGTCTTCATGGATACGCGTAACGCTGTTTTCGTGAAAGAACGTCACTTCACAGATGCCAGTCGCGCCCGTTATTGGTGCAGCGCTGATCGGGTCCGGAGTGCAGGCCAGTGGAATGTGGCCTTCCGCAGCCAGCAGTCCGGAGGTGGGGTCGAGCCCGATCCAGCCTGCACCAGGAATGAACACTTCGGTCCAGGCGTGCAGGTCAGTGAAGTCTTCGGCGGGACCGGAAGGCCCATCGATGGCGCGCACGTCGGCGCTCAATTGCACGAGGTAGCCCGATGCAAAGCGTGCTGCAAGCCCCATGTGGCGCAGTGTCTGCACCAGCAGCCAGGCGCTGTCACGGCATGAGCCGAGCACGGTGCCGAGGGTTTCCTCGCAGGTCTGCACGCCTGGTTCCATACGAATGATGTAGTTGATGGCCCGCTGCGTGCGGCTGTTTTCTGCAGTCAGGAAACTGACAATAGGCTGACGCGATTTGTTGACGCCCTTCAGCCATTCCTTCATGTGCGGACCTGGCGCCTCGACTTCCAGATAGGGAGCAAGATCACGTGACAACTGGGCATCGTATTTGAAGGGATAATGTTCGGCGCTTTCTTCGACAAAAAAGTCGAACGGATTGATGACAGTCATGTCGGCAATCAGTTCAACAGTGATGGAAAGTTCGCGTGCCGGTTCCGGAAAAACCAGGCGTGCCAGGTGATTCGAAAACGGATCCTGCTGCCAGTTTATGAAGTGAGTAGCGGGAGTGATTTTCAACGAGTAGGCACTGATGGGAGTGCGACAATGTGGAGCTGGTCGGAGCCTCACTACATGCGGAAGAATCTGCACAAGACGATCGAATTTGTATGTCGTCTGGTGGTGTATTGCTACTTTAATTGTCATAAGGTAATGTGACTCGCATATGCGTATAGACTGGAAAACATATAACCCCGGAGCGTTTTACGACGAGCTGATCAGTTCGCCTGGACACGCACGGAAGTCTGGTCGAATCCTCGCCCGCTACCTCAGTTCACTCAAAAGCGAAGACCTTCAAGAACGAAAGACAGCCGCTGAACTTGCCATCAAGGCGATGGGAATCTCGTTTACCGTTTACAGTGAAGCGGGGAATATAGATCGAGAGTGGCCGTTCGACATTATTCCCCGAATCATTACAGAAACACAATGGCGCTCTACAAGTAAAGGACTTGAGCAGCGACTGCGTGCACTGAACTGTTTCATACACGATGTTTACAACGATCAGAAAATTCTGAAGGACAAAGTTGTCCCTGCGGAATTGATTGCGAAGTCCGCCAATTTCCGAAAGGAATGCATCGGCATGAAGCCTCGCTTCGACGTCTGGGCGCATATCTGCGGAACCGATCTGATACGCGATACCGATGGTCGCTTCTACGTGTTGGAAGACAATCTGCGAGTGCCTTCGGGCGTGTCCTACATGCTCGAGAATCGCAAGGTCACCAAGCGTGTTTTTCCCGAATTGTTCGAGAACTACAACATCCTTCCCATCACTGAATACACCACACAATTGTTCGACATGCTGGCGGCCATTTCACCGCGGCCTCTGGATTATCCGGAAGTGGTTGTGCTTACACCAGGCATCTACAACTCGGCGTATTTTGAACATTCCTTCCTGGCGCAGCGCATGGGTGCCGAATTGGTGGAGGGCGGTGACCTGGTGGTTGAAGACGACTGCGTGTACATGCGCACCATCAATGGCTTGTCGCGAGTGGACGTCATCTACCGGCGCATCGATGACATGTTCCTCGACCCCGAAGTCTTTCATCCCGATTCCGTTCTGGGCGTTCCCGGTTTGATGCGTGCATGGCTCAAGGGCAATGTGGCGCTTGCCAATGCGCCGGGAGCAGGTGTAGCCGACGACAAGGTGATCTATACCTACGTGCCCGCCATGATCAAGTACTACCTTGGCGAAGAACCGATCCTTGAGAATGTCCCCAGCTATCTGTGCATCGACGAGAAGCAATGCAAGTATGTGCTGGAAAACCTGGACAAGCTGGTGGTGAAGCCCGCCAATGAATCCGGCGGTTACGGCATGCTGATGGGGCCGATGGCAAGCAAGAAGGAACGTGAAGAATTCGCAAGACGCATCAAGGCTGATCCGCGCAACTACATGGCGCAGCCACTGATTTCATTGTCCACGGCGCCTGTTCTGGGTGAGCGTGGCGCCGAGCCCCGTCACATCGATCTGCGTCCGTTCATCCTTCAGGGGCGTGATGTCTATGTGACTCCGGGCGGACTGACTCGTGTTGCCATGGTCAAGGGGTCCTATGTCGTCAATTCCTCACAGGGCGGCGGCAGCAAGGATACCTGGATCGTGACGGAAGAGGAGAGCTGAGCCATGCTGTCCCGTGTAGCAGAAAGGATCTACTGGTTGGGCCGCTACCTCGAGCGAGCCGAGAATACCGCGCGTCTGCTGACCGTCTATTCGACTCTGCTGCTTGACTTGCCGCGCGGCGCGAAGATTGGCTGGCATACGCTTGTCGAGATTACGGGCAGCCGGCCCGGTTTTGATGAAAAGTATCAGGACACGGACGAGCGCTCTGTCATCCGCTTCCTGCTTTCAGATACCAGCAATTATTGCTCCATTCTGAGTTCTCTGGCCCTGGCGCGCGAGAACGCCCGTACCACGCGCGAGATCATTCCGTCTGAAGCCTGGGAGCAGATCAACAACCTCTATCTGTTTGCCAAGGAAAATGCCAGCAAGGGTGTGGCCCGCGGGCCGCGCCATCAATTGCTGAATCAGATCATCGCGCATTGCCAGCAAATCGCCGGACTGTTTGCGGGCACCATGAGTCACAACAGCGGCTACAACTTCATTCGCATCGCACGCAGTCTCGAGCGGGCGGACATGACCACGCGCATTGTCGATGTGGGTTCCGTGACCTTGCTGCCTGGCTTGCGGCAGGGTGGCAAATCATCGGAGCAGGTGGAACCTTTCGAGAACATGATCTGGATGGCGGTGCTCAATTCTCTGAGCGCCTATCAGATGTACAGGCAGCATGTGCTTGATCGAGTGAATGGCGGCGACGTCGTGACATTCCTCATGCAGGACAGACAATTTCCCCGCTCGGTAGTGCACAGTCTTGCCAAGCTTGAATCGTGCCTGCAGTCCTTGCCCAACAATGGCGCAGCCCTGGCGGAGGTGTCTTCCACACAAGCCCTGGCAACGGACGCTGATATTCCTCAGCTCGTTCAAGATGGGCTTCTCGAGTACATTGACGAGCTGCAGATTCACATCGCGGGTATTCACGCCCGCATCACTGACACGTGGTTTCTTCCCGTAGTCAGCGGACAACAACAGTCCGCATGAGGAACTTCCAGTGTGTCTGCGGACAGGTGCTGTTCTTTGAGAACACCATCTGCACCGCGTGTCAGCGTCGTCTTGGCTACGACCCGCAACGTGCGGAATTGCTGGCACTTGATCCTGTCTTTGACGAACACGGCCAGCCCTCGCACTGGTGGCGCAGCGCTGATCAGGGCATCGAATACCATCTCTGTTTGAATGACATCGAATTTCATGTCTGCAACTGGCTGGTCACCAATCCCGAGAACGCCTATTGCACTGCGTGCGAGCTGAATCACATCGTGCCCAAGGTCGAGTCCAGTTACCGGGCTCTGCAGCGCCGCCAGTGGTGGGCAAGCATGGAGCAGGCCAAGCGTCGTTTGCTGTATACCCTGATGGCAATGGGCTTGCCTGTCGTAGGCAAGGCGTCATCCCATGATGACGGCCTGGCCTTCGCATTTCTGGAAGATCAGCGCTCGAATCCCCGCGTTCATGAAGAGCATGTACTGACGGGGCATCTGAGCGGTCTCATCACTGTGAATCTGGCGGAAGCCGACCATGTGGAGCGGGAAATCGCGCGGCAGGGACTGGGCGAATCCTACCGGACGCTGCTGGGGCACTTTCGTCATGAGAGTGGCCACTACTACTTCGACCAGCTGATTGTGACAGAGGCCTTGCGTGAAGAGTTTCGCAGTCTGTTTGGTGATGAGCGCAAGGATTACGATGGCGCACTGGCGGACTACTACGCCCACAAGGATCATATGGTGCGGCAATTGGACATGATCAGTGCCTATGCCCAGGTGCATCCTTATGAGGACTGGGCCGAGTGCTGGGCGCATTACCTGCACATGATGGATACACTGGAAACTGCGTCGGACTACGGACTGGTGGAAGGCGGAATCATTGACCTTCGCAGGCAGCCGGACATTGAGTGGTGTCTGCAGGAGTGGTCGCGGGTCTCAGTGGCCCTCAATGCGCTGAATCGCAGTATGGGATTGGAAGATGCGTATCCCTTTGTGCTTTCGGCACAGACGCTTACGAAGCTCCGCTTCGTTCATCGGCTGATTTATCCCAGCTCGCCGCCCATGCAAATGGGGGCATCTGGCGGAATGCATCCTTGAGTCGCTGATCCCAGCTGCGCTTGAGTTCGCGAAGGAATTCGCTGTTTTCGTCGAAGCGCAGAGGCTCATTGAGCGTGAGAGTGTCGGTGCGATACACCAGAGTCTCAATGGGTGGGCCTACGCTGAGATTGCTGCGCATGGTCGAGTCCATGGAGACGAGTGCACAAAGAGCGCAGGTGTCCAGATTGAGATCGGGCGTCAGAATGCGATCGAGAATCGGCTTGCCGTACTTGCTTTCGCCGATCTGCAGATAAGGGGTGTCCTTCGAACTGGTGATGTGATTGCCCTGAGGATAGACCAGCATGATGCGGTGTTTGCTGTTGGCGATCTGCCCGCCAATGATGAAACTGGCTTCAAATGTGTTGCCTAGCTTGGCGTGTTTTTCCTGTTGCGCGAGACTTACATCCCCAAGATAGTCTGCGGCATCGCTGACCGTCTCGACTGTCAGCAGGCTGACATTGGCGCGTTCCTTTATATCGCGCTTGACCTGCGCAATGGTGGCTTGAGTGGTTGCCAGATTGCCTGCCGTCAAGATGACGAACTGGCGTTGTCCTTCCACTC
>CAYWMC010000193.1:0-5250 GCA_964459345.1 uncultured Klebsiella sp.
CCCAGGCCATCCAGACCATCGACAGTCTGATCATGGACCAGGCCGGCGTGCGCGACCTCAACGAGGCGCTCGACCTGTCTGCCTCGGTGGCCCGTCAGAACAATTTCGGCGGCCTGTGGAACAGTTTCGCCGTTCGCGGTTTCTCGGGCGACGAGAATCTGCCCAGCAATTATCTGGTCAACGGCTTCAACGCGGGCCGCGGGTTTGGCGGCTCCCGTGACATTTCCGGCATCGAGGCCGTGGAAGTGCTCAAGGGCCCGACCGCCGCGCTGTTCGGGCGAGGGGAACCCGGCGGGGCGGTGAATCTGGTGACCAAGCGGCCCACGGGGCAGCAAGGCGGGCAGCTACGCGTTTCAGCAGATGAATTCGATACCCGGCGTGGCGACGTGGACTTGCGCTCTGCAGCTCTCGCCAACGGGCTGGCTTTCAGGGTAGTCGGTTTCTACGAAGACGGAGGCAGTTTTCGGGAAACGGTCGACAGCAAACGCTATGGACTGACGCCATCCGTCCAGTGGCAGATGACAGAATCGACTACCCTTTTTTATGAGCTGGAAAGCACGCGCACCGCGGTGCCGTTTGACCGTGGCGTCGTGGCCATCCGCGGCCGGCTGGGCACCATGCCTGCCGAGAACTTCCTGGGCGAACCGGGCGACGGCGACATGGAAGCCGAAGTGCAGGGGCATCAGCTGGAACTGCGGCACGCGTTCAATGCGGATTGGGATCTGCTGCTGGGCACCAACCTGCGCGAGACCACTCTTGAAGGCTTCTCCACCGAGCCGGAACTGACCGGCAGCCGCCAGCGCCTGAACCTGGACGGGCGCACCCTCACCCGCCAGCGCCGTGGCCGCGAGTACGATTCGGAATACAGCGTGGTGCGCGGCGAGATCAGCGGGCGTTTTGAAACAGCCGGTCTGGAGCACCGCGTGCTGATTGGTGCCGACACCGACCAGTTCGACAATGACCAGGTCTTCAAGCGCTACCGTGCGCCGAACCTGTCGGCGAACCCCAGCCTGCAGGCGTCCTATGTGCTGGACGTGCTCGCGCCTGTGTATGGCCGTTTTCCACTGCCAGCGGTGTCTGCGCTGACCGACAGACTCGAAGTGCTGGAAGCGACGGGCGTCTACATGCAGGATCAGATCGCGCTGACGGACCGCCTGCAGATTCGTCTTGGGCTGCGCTTTGACGACTTCGAACAGAGCCTGCACAACCGCCTGAACAATACGCGGCAGTCACAGTCTGACTCGCGCGTGAGTCCGCAACTGGGCGTGGTGTACGCCATCAACGAAGGCATGTCCTTCTACTCGACCTATGGTGAAGGCTTCCGGGCCACGTCGGGAGCCGACTTCGCGGGCAATACCTTCGACCCGAACGAAAGCGTGTCGGCCGAGGCGGGCCTGAAGTTCGAACTCAACGAGGGCGCCTTGACGGGCAACGTGGCACTGTTCCGTCAGACCCAGGACAACATCCTCAGCGCCGACCCGGTCAATGCCGGTTTCTCGCTGGCCATCGGCGAAGCCCGCAGCACCGGGCTGGAGTTCGACTTGTCCGGCGCCATTGGCGAATACGATGTCTACCTGTCCTACGCCTTCGTCGATGCCGAGACTGCCAATGCCACGCTGGACTTCAACTTCGCGCTGCAGATCGACAAGGGCGACCCGCTGCTGAACGTACCGGAACAGACCTTCACGCTGCAGGCCAGCCGCGACTTCACAGTGGCCGGTGCGCCACTGACCGTGGGTGGCGGCGTGCTTTATGTCGACGAGCGCCTGGGCGAGACGGCCACCAATTTCACGCTGCCGGACTACACGCTGCTGCGCGCCTTCGTGAACTGGGCGCCGACGTCGCAGATCAGCCTGCGCGCCGAAGTGGACAATCTGTTTGACGAGACCTACTACACCAACTCGTTCTCACAGCTGTGGATTCAGCCCGGCACGCCCCAGCGGCTGCGTCTGTCTGCCGAGGTGAACTTCTGATGAGCGCTGCACACGAACCGGCCCTTCAGGTGCGCAATCTGCATGTCACCCGCAGCGGCAAGGAAGTGCTGAGCAGGCTGGACTTCACCGTGGCGGCGGGCGAAGTGTTCGCGCTGCTCGGCGGCAATGGCGCCGGCAAGTCCACCACGCTGCTGACCTGTATCGGCCTGCTGGCGCCCAGTCAGGGAGACGTGCGCATCCTGGGCCGTGCACCGAGCGCAGAACCCGAGGCCGTGCGTGCCTCGCTGGCCTATCTTTCCGAGACGGCGACGCTCTACGAACACCTCAGCGCACGGGAGAACCTGCGCTACTTTCTGGACCTCGCGGGCAAGAACGCCAGCAACGAAGCGCTGGAGCATGCGCTGGACACTGTCGGGCTGCAGCCAGCCGCCCGCGACCAGCGCACTGCACGCTTTTCCAAGGGCATGCGCCAGAAAGTGGCCATCGCTCTCGCCATTCTGCGCGAGACGCCCGTGCTGCTGCTGGACGAACCCACTTCCGGCCTGGACCCGGTGGCGGTGGACGAGTTCAATCAGTTGCTGATCACCCTGCGCCAGCGCGGCGTTGCCATCCTGATGGTGACCCATGACCTGTTCGGCGCCTGCGAAGTGGCCACCAGTATCGGCCTGCTGCGGGACGGCCGCCTTGTCAGCACCTTCACTGCCGGCACTGGTGCCGACGGCCGGCACACGCCACTGGATGTCGAGACGGTGCGCCGCGCCTTCAGCGGCAAGGCGGCCGCATGAACCAGACACTGAAGATTGCCGCGGGCGAGTGGACACATCTGCTGCGCACGCGGCTGGCAGTTCTCACACTCGGTCTGCTGTTTGCGCTGGTGGCGATTGCCGCCATCAATTCCGGCGCACAGCTGAGCGCGGAGGCTGCGCAGCGACTGCAGTACCAGCAGGAAGCCGATGAAGCCTATCGCGCGCAGCCGGATCGTCACCCGCACCGCATGGTGCATTACGGTCATTACGTGTTCCGCACGCCTTCGCCGCTGGCTGTCATTGACCCGGGCGTGGATGCGTTCACCGGCCGCTCCATATTTCTGGAGGGACATCGCCGCAACACGGCGGCATTTTCCGAGGCAAGAGAGACTTCGGTGCTGACGCGCTTCGGCACCGTTTCCCCCGCGTTCACGCTGCAGGTGCTGGTGCCGCTGCTGATGATTCTGATTGGCTTCTCCAGCGTGGCACGTGAACGGGAGCGCGGCATTCTGCTGCAGCTTCTGGCTCAGGGCACGGGCGGTCGCGCCTTGCTGCAGGGCAAAGCGCTGGCCCTGGGAGGCGTCGCGGCACTGGCGCTGCTGCCCCTGCTACTGAGCGCCTTGTGGCTGGGTGTGCAGACGCCGGGCGAGACGCTGCCCCTGCTGGTGCTCCTTGCGGGACATGCGGCGTATCTGGCGTTCTGGGTGGCAGTGATCGTGGCAGTCTCGGCACTGGCCTCGCGGGCACGCACGGCACTTGTCGTGCTGATCGGCCTGTGGGCACTGCTCACGGTGCTGGTGCCTCGTCTGGCCACGGACGTGGCCGTGTCGGCGCTGCCTGCGCCCAATCAGGCGGAAGTCGACATCCGTGTACAGGAAGAACTGCGCACGGTGGGTGACAGCCACAACATCAACGACCCGGGGTTTCGCAGCTTTCAGGAGCAGGTGCTGGCCGAGTACGGCGTCAGCGGCATTGAAGAACTGCCAGTCAATTATCGCGGCCTGGTGTCGCTGCAGGGCGAGGCCGAGACCAGCGCCGTGATGAACCGCCTGGCCGCCGAACAGCACACGCTGCAGCGCGAACAGGCCGGCATCGTGAAACTGTTTGCGCTGGTGTCGCCCTATATCGCGGCGCGGCACCTGTCCATGAGCAGTGCGGGCACCGACCTGCGCAATCACCAGCAGTTCCTGGACGCCGCCGAGGCGCATCGTTTCGCGCTGATCCAGGGGCTCAACACGCTGCATGCCGAAGAGCTCAGCTACGCCGATGACAGCGCCCGCAGCCGCGACGTGGAGGCAGAACAACGTACCCGCGTGAGCAACGAATTCTGGGCCAGTCTCCAGGCGTTCGACTTCACCGGCGCTGCCGCAGCCGAGCGCGTACGCGTTGCTCTGCCCCTGCTGCTGGCCCTGCTGGTGTGGCTGCTGGCCAGTGGTTTGCTGCTGGGCACAGCCGCTCGCAAGGTGGAGGCGCTATGAACCTGCTGCACGCAATGTACCGCGAAGCCGGACTCTTCATGCGCAGCCGCTCCTGTGTTGCTGCCCTGGTGCTGCTGGGATTGCTGGCCAGCATCGCCATTGGTCTGGGGCACGCCGAAGTGCTGCGCCAGGAAGCCAGCATCGAACGCGTCCGCGCCCTGGATGCCATCGAGCGCGAGGCGGCGCTGGCGGGCGCTCCGGACTACGGGGACGCCGCCTATGCGGCGTTTCATCTGACCTGGAACCCACCTTCTGACCTGGCCTTCGCCGCCATGGGCCAGCGCGATATCGCCCCATGGATGCTGCGCGTGCGGGCTCTGGCGCTGGAAGGGCAGATTCACGAGACCGACAGCTTCAACCCGGAACTGTCATTGACGGGCCGTTTCGACTACGCCTTCGTCATGGCCTTCCTGCTGCCGCTGTTCGCCATTGTCGTGATGTACGACATGGTGTCGGCCGAACGCGAAGCGGGCCGCATCCCACTGCTGGTGGCCACTGCCGGCGATGTCCGCAGGCTGTGGGCACTGCGTACTGCTGTGCGGGTGCTTGGGCTGCTGCTGGCCTGCCTGCTGCCGCTGTGGCTGGGCGGCGTGCTTGTCGGCACCAGCGCAGCGTCGCTGCTGCGCGCCAGCAACATCGTCGTGGTAACGGTGCTGGTGTGGTCCGCGTTGATTCTGCTGTTCACCTTCCGGCCCTGGTCGTCAGCCGTCATCGCCACCTCGCTGACTGGCGTATGGCTGGCGGTGGCGCTCATTCTGCCACTTGGGGGCAAGGTTCTGATCGACCGTCTGGAGCCGGGTATCGACGGGGCGCAGATCGCTCTGCTGCAGCGCGAGACAGTCAATGACGGCTGGGACCTGCCCAAGGCAGCGACTCTGGAGCCCTTCTTCGTGACGCATCCTGAGTGGGCAGACACAAGGCCCGTCACGGAGCCTTTCCACTGGAAGTGGTATTACGCCTTCCAGCAGAGGGGCGACGAAGTGGCCGCCGAGTTGTCCGTGGCCTACCGCGCAGCCATCGCAAGGCGCGACGCGCTGACCGGCTGGGTGGCGCTGCTCTCGCCACCGGTGGCGGTGCAGCGGGCATTGCAGC
>CAYWMC010000194.1:0-5226 GCA_964459345.1 uncultured Klebsiella sp.
CGCAGTTCAGCACGTGCGAGATTCCTTGCGCTCAACCCGGCGCTTTGTGTCCGCTGGGTCAGGCGTGTGTCACGGTAGCCGATGGCCCCGGCCAGGTATGTCAGGCTCTGCCGAAATAAGTACCGGCAGGAACTCTGGCATCACTGCCGGGGAGCATGTATCAGCTGGATCGATACAGCACCGTAGTCGTCGGTGCCGGCTTGCGCTGCGGCTGTCCGGACTGTGCCGGACGGCCACCTGTGCGGCCGCGGCTGTCGCCAGCATTGCCTCGATCCCCGTAAGGACGCGGGCTGCCGTTGTGCGAGGCACCGCGGCTGTCGGCAGCGCGACCCTGATAGCCGCGATTGTCCGAGGCGCGCACGGGTGTGGTATCGCCGTAGGTGCCACGATTGCCGCCACCATCACTGCTGCGCGGACTGTCACTGCGCTGCGTGTCTCCACGCGGTGCTGAACTGCCACGGGGAGCATTGCCACGTGGCGCGCCCTGCGGCCGGCCGCGACCTGCACCCTGCGACTGGCCACGTGGCCTGCCAGAGGATTCGCCACGGCCAGGTGCTGCCATCGGCTTGGCGTTTGCAAAATCTTCCGTCGGCTTGAAGCCTTCCAGTTCGACGCGGGTGATCGGGCGCTTCAGAACGCGTTCGATATCACGCAACATCTTGTTCTCTTCGCCACACACCAGAGAGATCGCGCGACCGGTGGAGCCGGCACGGCCAGTACGGCCGATGCGATGCACATAATCCTCGGGCACGTTTGGCAGATCGAAGTTCACCACTTGCGGTAGCTGGTCAATGTCGATGCCGCGCGCGGCAATATCCGTGGCTACCAGAATCTGCAGTTTGCCTTCCTTGAAACGCTCCAGCACCTTGGTGCGATGCGCCTGGCTCTTGTTGCCGTGGATGGCCGCAGCGTGGATGCCGTCGTCTTCCAGTTGTTTCACCAGTTTGTTCGCGCCGTGCTTGGTGCGGCTGAAGATCAACGCCTGATACCAGCCTTCGGTCTTGATGAGATGCTTGAGCACGTCGGTCTTGCGGCCCTTGTCGACAATATAGAGGGTCTGTTCGACCAGCTCTGTCGCCGTGTTCATGGGGGCGACGCTGACCTGCACGGGATCATTGAGCAGGCCCTTGGCCAGCGCCTGGATCTCGGGAGAGAACGTGGCAGAGAACATCAGGTTCTGACGCTCCTTGGGCAGACGCGCGAGAATCTTCTTGATGTCGTTGATGAAGCCCATGTCCAGCATGCGGTCGGCTTCGTCGAGAATCAGCGTGTTCACCTGATCAAACTTCACGGCATTCTGCTGGAACAGGTCCAGCAGGCGGCCCGGCGTTGCCACGAGAATCTCGACACCACCGCGCAGTTTCAACATCTGCGGATTGATCTTCACGCCGCCGAATACCACGGCAGAGCGCAGGGAGAGGTACTTGCCATAGGTCTCGATGCTGTCATGCACCTGGGCCGCAAGTTCACGGGTTGGTGTGAGCACCAGCGCGCGGATGTGATTGCCGGACGCGCGTGGCTGCAGTGCAAGTTTCTGCAGCAGCGGCAGCGTGAAGGCCGCCGTCTTGCCGGTGCCGGTCTGTGCCGATGCCATCATGTCGCTGCCAAGAAGAATGGCAGGAATGGCCTGGGCCTGAATCGGGGTTGGTTCGGTATAACCTTGATCATTCAAGGCTTTCAACAGGGCTTCTGAAAGCCCGAGATTTGCAAAACTCATAAAACTCCTGAAAGTGCCAACAGGCACCTTGGTGTCCAGTCTGCAGAGGCAGACCCGCGTGGGAACGCAGCGCGCAGTGGACAGAGAAAAAAGACAGCCGGATGCGGAGTAAAGGATGCGGCCTTCAGGGAAGACGCGCGAAGTTCATCCGCGGGACAGCGTTGCCATGTATTGTGCGATACACACAGTGCGGCATGCAGTAATTGGCACTCAGAGAGGGGACTTTCGCGGCCGTGGGCCGGGAGGACCTTGCAATTAACGATGACGCCTTTGGTCAATCAACCAAAGCTCGGGCGGCACTGTAACACAGCCAGCGCGCGCCACCTAATCAAGAATTGCGCCCCACAGGGAGAGCGCTTCCTCACCCCTGGTTCAACAGCTCGCGCAGGTCGATGATCGCCGCATTGGCCCGTGACACATAATTGGCCATTACCAGAGAATGGTTCGCGAACAGGCCGAAGCCACCACCATTGAGAATGACGGGACTGAACACCGTCCGCTGGCTCGCTTCCAGTTCACGAATGATCTGTCGCACGCTGACCAGCGCATTCTTGTCGCGCAGCACGGCTTCGAAGTCCACTTCCACTGCCTGCAGAAAATGCAGCAGGGCCCAGGTGGCGCCTCGCGCTTCATAGAACACGTCGTCGATCTGCATGTAGGGCGTGCGCACAGTACGCTGCCCAGGCACGGCGGTGGACTGCTCGGCCGCTGGTTCACCGGCCGTGTCGGTATTCATCTGGGACTGTCCGACGCTGGCGCTCAGTCGCTGCGAGAGACTGCCCAGGCGCGACTCCACATTCACCAGCCAGCGCGCCAGATTGTCCGCACGCGCGTAAAACTGCGCGTCTTCGACATTGCTGTCGGCGATGCGCTGCAGATAGGACTCCATTGCGACGATGGCCTTGCGATACTCGTCCTCGGAAGCAGGAAACAGCCAGCTGTCATTCGGGAAATGGAATTGTGGTTCCACGATTACCAGATCGACATCCTCCGCCGACTGCGACTGTGAGCGACTGAAATTTTCGCGAAAGGCCCGGGACAGATCACGCACCTGCACCAGCACACCGAACTCCCAGTTGGGGATGTTGTCCAGCAGAACGCCAGGTGGCGTAATGTCATTGCTGAGGAAGCCGCCCGGCTTGTCCAGCAGGGTCTCGGCTGCGCGAATCAAGGCTGCGGATGTGGCAGAACCGACGACGGGGCTCGCTCCCGCCAGTTTTTCATTCATCGTGTCATTCACGGAGAAGGGATCCGGTTCGGCGCTCCAGTAGAAGCTCAGCACCAGAACGATCAGCAGATACACGGCAAGCAGGGCGCCACCGATCTTGCCGATCACACCCAGCGAGTGCCAGGTGGCAAGCGAGGGCATCAGCCCCTTGAATCGATCAACGAGCATGGCTGACCTCTCGGCCTGTTTCAGGCGTCATCAGTAGGAAGAATCAGGCGGATGGTGGGAGACTCGCCCAGCTCGATATTGCCACGCAGACGATGACCTTCGACGGCTGCCTGCATCTGCGCATAGATCCAGCGCGCCTGCGCATCATTGGGGGCAGTGATCAGGAAGAATGCGCCGGATTCACGAGCCTGCACGGCAATGCTGGCCAGCAGCGACATCAGTGCCTCGGAGCGATTGGCCAGCTCGCGGGCGTCCAGACTGTGAATGACATCGGAGGATTTCATGGCGGCTTCCAGGGCCACCCACGCGCCGGCAATACCTTCGTGGCTGCGGTCCACTTCTTCGGCACGGCGCAGATAGGTCTTCGCACTGTCGTACTGGCCCTGGCGACTGGCCTGCTCCGCAAGCTGCAGATATTTTTCGACAATGTCCCGAATGCCTTTCAAGGCGGCGGCATTCTCGGGCTCGATGGCCAGCACCCGCATGAAGTAGGCATGGGCACTGGTGTCAGGGGGAGTCAGAAGGCGATTGGCATTGAGGGCCTTGATGCCTTCGTAATTGAGGTCAGCGATGCGGCGCTGATAGCGCAGCTGCTCTTCGAATGCCGCTTCCGCAGCGGCGATATCGGCAGCCGAGGTGTCTTCCATTACCGGCTCGGGAACTGGCACCTGTACAACTCGCACAGGCTGCGTCGGCTGACAGGCACTCAGTGCCAGCAAGACCAGCACCGCCATCATTCGGAAATCTGCCACTCTGAAAAACCGCATTGTTTGCTCGTTCATCGTTGCTTCCAGCCACCGTCAGACAGGGCCGACTATCTCACTTAAAGGAATGAATCTCAACAGATCGCCCGGGTTCACCGCGGTGTGTGGCGGCACCACTGCCAGGCCGTCGCAATGGCTGACCGAGGACAACACGCCGGAACTCTGACTGCCGGTAAGACTGATCGCCGGCACCCCCTGCCCAGCGCGGTCCACCCGCACGCGCAGATATTCCTGACGGACTCCCGTAGCAGGCATCGCAAAGGCCGCCGGCAGCACCCAGGGAATCGGCGGCTCCACCCGCACCCCGCCCAGTCTTTCCAGACAAGGCCTCACGATCAGCGCGAAATTCACGAAGGCGGACACAGGGTTTCCCGGCAATCCGAAGAAGGGCTTGCCGGCAATTCTGCCGAAGGCGAAGGGCTTGCCGGGCTTTATTGCCAGCTTCCACATCGTCAGTTCCCCTGCCCGCTCCAGCGCGTTGCGGACATGGTCTTCCTCACCTGCTGACACGCCGCCGCTGCTGATGATGCAGTCGGTGTTCTCGGCCGCCGCCCGCAATGCTTCTTCGGTGGCTTCCAGCGAATCCGGCACGATGCCGCAATCCAGGATCTCGTGCCCCAGGCCACGCAACAGCGCACGCAGGGTGTAGAAATTCGAGTTGTAGATCTGCCCGGCTGCCAGCACCTGGCCAGGCCGCACCAGCTCGTTGCCCGTGGTCAGCACGCCCACTCGCAGGGGGCTGCGCACTTCCACCCAGGCCAGTCCGACACCTGCCAGCATGCCGACATCCGGCGCACGCAGCCGATGCCCTGCCTCGAACAGACGACTGCCACGCAGCACATCGGCACCGGCGAGCCGCACGTTTTCACCTGCACTGACCGCCTGCTGCACGGTGATGGTGTCGCCCTCCACCGTGCAGTTCTCCTGCATGACCACAGCGTCGGCCCCCGGTGGCATCGGGGCGCCCGTGAAGATGCGGGCCGCGGTGCCCTTTTCAAGGGGTTCACCCTCGCTGCCGGCAATGATGCGCTGGGATACGCGCAGTCGCCTATGCCCGTGCTGCAGATCGGCGCTGTTCAGTGCGTAGCCGTCCATGCCGCTGTTGTTGTAGCCGGGCACATGGATCGGCGCATCGATGGCATGAGCGAGCACCCGATTGAGCGAGCGCTTGATGGCGACCGTCTCTGTGCCGGCGACAGTCTCCATGCCTGCCAGCAGCAGACGCAGCGCTTCATCGATCGGGGTCAGGCGCGAGCCAGCGATTTCTGTCATGGTATCCTCAGTCTTCTTCCTGCGTCCCGGTCGGACGGGTCTTGTAGAAACTCTTGAGCAAGGCCTGCAGACTGCCA
>CAYWMC010000195.1:0-5212 GCA_964459345.1 uncultured Klebsiella sp.
GATGTGTCGCCCTGGGCGCGACTGTCGGCCGACCCGGAACTGGGCCTCGTCTATGCGGTGACCAATCCGCCCACCGTGGATTACTACGGCGGTTTCACGCCCGGAGACAATCTGTTCGGCACCAGTGTGATCGCGCTGGATGTGCAGACGGGCGAGCGGCGCTGGCACTTCCAGCTGGTGCATCACGATGTCTGGAATTACGACATTCCGACGGCGCCGGTGCTGATCGATGTACAGCACGAGGGGCAGACGGTGAAGGCCCTCGCGCAGGCCACCAAGCAGGCCATGTTGTTTGCCTTCAATCGCGAGACAGGCGAGCCTCTGTGGCCGATCGAAGAGCGTCCGGTGCCGCAGTCCCTTGTCCCTGGCGAGCAGCTTTCACCGACGCAGCCTTTCCCCACCAAGCCGCTGCCCTACGAGCCGGGTGGCTTGTCCGAGGACATGCTGATCGACTTCACGCCCGAGATGCGCGCGCAGGCCATCGTTGCGCTGGCCGACTGGCAGATTGGTCCGCTCTACAATCCGCCGCTGCACCGCGACAATCCGCTGGGCAAGCGTGGCGCCTACTGGTGCCCGAGCGGCGGCAGCAACATTACCGGCCCGGCGGCGGCCGATCCCGAGACAGGCGTGGTGTTCGTGACGTCCCGCATGGGCTGCAGCGCCAACCAGCTGTTACCCGGCGAAGAGGCCGACCTGCGTTACATGACCGACAACGGCACCACCACCACCGGTGTGACGCCAGCGCGTTATGCCAATGGTCCCGGCGCCGGGTCGCCCCGCCATCCCACGGGCCTGCCCTTGTGGAAACCGCCCTACAGCCGCATTACCGCGATTGATCTGAATACGGGTGAGCACTTGTGGTACATCCCGGTGGGCGAGACGCCGGACCGCATCAGGAACAACCCGGCGCTGGCCGGCATCGATGTCGGCAACACGGGCACTGGAGCCCATGCGCCCATGCTGGTGACGCCCTCCATGCTGGTGTACGCCGGCGAGGTCAGCGATGGCACGCCCCATCTGTTCGCCATCGACAAGGCGACGGGGCGCGAGCTGTCCCGCGTCGCGGTGCCCGAGTCCAGCGCCTACGGCATGATGAGTTATGTGCATCAGGGTGAGCAGTACATCGTGCTGCAGACCGGGCCGCGCCTGACCGCCATGAGTCTGCACGGACCTGTGGCGGCGGCCGAGGCACACTGATCGCGGCGCCGCCCCTGTGGCTGGACGCACTGGGGCGGCTTGCGCTACTCTCCCGCGGGCATGCGCTGTATATACCCTGCTGGTCCTGTGGTTTGTCTGCAATCTACTAAATCTGCTCCATGAGGTAATAACAATGATAAATGAGCATGAAGGGTCGGGGCTTTCCCGGCAGCCGGCGGGCAGTCGCTGGCGCACATTGAGTCAGGCGTTGACGCGCGCGTTGCCGCTGGGCTTGTTGCTGGCCGCCGGGGCTCCCGCGCAGGCTCAGGATACTGTCGAGTGGACCCACCTTGGTGGCGACGCTCATCACACCCGTTACACCCCTGCCGCCAACATTACTCCGCAGAACTTCGGTGAGCTGAAGGAAGCGTGGGTCTGGGATGGCGCCAGTTTCGATGCGGCCAGCGGCCGCTCCACCCCCAGTTATGTCGATGGCAAGCTGTTCACCGTGGCCGGCCCGCGTCGTCACGTGATCGCCATGGACCCGATGACGGGTGAAACCCTGTGGTCCTACCGCGAGCCCAACACGTTCCGCTGGGAATACTCCATGCGCAAGGACTACGGCAAGGGCGTGGCCTATGCGGAAGTCGATGGCAAAGGCGTGGTCTACATCATCAGCCCGGCATTCTTCCTGACAGCCCTTGACGCCGACACTGGTGCTCCGCTGGAAGGCTTCGGCAAGCCAGTGCCCATCGAAGGCTTTGCGCAGACCGGCGTGGTCGATCTGCTGGCTGATCTGGGTCACGACTACGACCCCTTCTACGGCATCCCCAAGGAAGTCGGCTATGTCACGTCCTCTTCACCACCCATCGTCGTCAACGGCGTGGTAGTGGTCGGCAACTCTGCCGAGCAGGGCTACAACCAGTCCCGTATCGAGAACATCCCGGGCGACATCCTGGCGTACGACGCCAAGACCGGTGCCTTCAAGTGGAAGTTCAACGTGATTCCACGTCCTGGCGAATTCGGCCACGACACCTGGGAAAGCGATGCCTGGCAGTACACCGGTGACGTGTCTCCCTGGGCTCCCTTGTCTGCTGACCCGGAACTGGGCCTGGTGTACATCCCCACCAACCCGCCGACAGTTGATTACTACGGCGGCTTCAGCCCGGGCGACAACCTGTTCGGTACCAGCCTGATCGCGCTGGATGTGGAAACCGGCGAGCGTCGCTGGCACTTCCAGCTGGTGCACCACGACATCTGGAACTACGACGTGCCGACCGCGCCCGTGCTGCTGGATGTCATGCACAACGGCGAACGCATTCCTGCTGTCGCCCAGGCCACCAAGCAGACTCTGCTGTTCGCGTTCAACCGCGAGACAGGCGAGCCACTGTGGCCGATCGAAGAGCGTCCGGTACCGCCCTCGCTGGTGCCAGGGGAAGCAGCGTCGCCCACGCAGCCCTTCCCGACCCGTCCGCCCGCCTATGACCTCAATGGTCTGACTGTGGACGACCTGATTGACTGGACACCGGAACTGCGTCAGCAGGCGATTGCTGCGCTGGCAGACTGGCAGATCGGCCCTCTCTACAACCCACCGCTGCACCGCGACAATGATCTCGGCAAGCGTGGCGCGTACTGGTGCCCAGGCGGTGGCGGTGGTTCCAACATCACCGGCCCGGCAGCAGGCGATCCCGAAACCGGCATCGTCTATGTGACCTCCCAGGCGGCGTGCAGCGCCATCCAGCTGCTGCCCGGCGAAGAGGCCGACCTGCGCTACATGACCGACAACGGCACTACCACCACCGGTGTGACTCCGGCGCGATATGCCAACGGCCCTGGTGCCGGTGCGCCCCGTCATCCCAGCGGTCTGCCGCTGTGGAAGCCGCCTTACAGCCGCATCACGGCGATCGACCTGAACACTGGCGAAATCCTGTGGTACATCCCCGTGGGCGAGACGCCGGACCGCATCAAGAACAACCCGGCAGTCGCTGGCATCGACATTGGCAACACCGGCACGGGCGCCATGGCACCCATGATGGTGACGCCGTCCATGCTGGTCTACGCAGGGGAAGTCAGTGACGGCACGCCGCACCTGTTCGCCATAGACAAGGCAACCGGCCGTGAACTGGCCCGTGTGCAGGTACCGGAAACCAGCCGTTACGGGATGATGAGCTACGTGCACCACGGCGAGCAGTACATCATTCTGCAGACTGGCTCCAAGCTGACTGCGATGAATCTGAGCGGCCCGGTGGCTGCTGCAGAAGCGCATTGATCCAGACGCTGACCCCGAGCGGGTCAGCATTGCAAACCGAGGCCCGGCTGGTGCAGATCAGCCGGGCCTCTGCACTTTCGGCGCCCGCTCAAGGTGCCGTGGCGGGCCAGCGTTTGCCAATGGACTTGCGCCCTGCGGCTGGGTTATTCTCACGGCCTCATTTCAGCACAGGCAGGTCATGTTTCTGCCATGTTGAAGGGGTCTGCAGACCCGATGCGCAAGCGTGCACCAGGTCTACGACAACAACAAAAACTCTCTATCTGGTCTGAGTGTTCGTTCTGCTCATCGAGGAATAATAATGACAACAACGATAGTTGGGTCGGGATCCCCCCGACAGTCAGCGACCAGTCGCTGGCATTCACTGAGTCGGACTCTGACGAGGGCGCTGCCGCTGGGTTTGCTGGTCGCCGCTGCTTCTCCCGCCGGAGCCCAGGACACCGTAGAGTGGACCCACCTTGGTGGCGACGCTCATCACACCCGTTATACCCCGGCGGCCAACATTACTCCGCAGAACTTCGGCGAGCTGAAGGAAGCGTGGGTATGGGATGGCGCCAGCTTTGACGCCGCCAGCGGCCGCTCCACCCCCAGTTATGTCGATGGCAAACTCTTCACTGTGGCCGGCCCGCGTCGCCACGTGGTCGCCATGGATCCGATGACGGGTGAAACCCTGTGGTCCTACCGCGAGCCCAACACCTTCCGCTGGGAATACTCCATGCGTCAGGATTACGGCAAGGGTGTTGCTTACGCAGAAGTGGACGGCAAGGGCGTGGTCTACATCATCAGCCCGGCGTTCTTCCTGACTGCTCTGGATGCCGACACTGGTGCTCCGCTGGAAGGCTTCGGCCAGCCAGTGCCCATCGAAGGCTTTGCCCAGACTGGCGTGGTCGACATGCTGGCTGACCTCGGTCACGAATTTGATCCCTACTACGGCATTCCGAAAGAAGTCGGTTATGTCACGTCCTCTTCACCACCCATCGTCGTCAACGGCGTGGTAGTGGTCGGCAACTCTGCCGAGCAGGGCTACAACCAGTCCCGTATCGAGAACATCCCGGGCGACATCCTGGCGTACGACGCCAAGACCGGTGCCTTCAAGTGGAAGTTCAACGTGATTCCACAGCCGGGTGAATTCGGTCACGACACCTGGGAAAACGATGCCTGGCAGTACACAGGTGACGTGTCTCCCTGGGCGCCGCTCTCAGCCGATCCGGAACTGGGCCTGGTCTACGTCGCCACCAACCCTCCGACAGTGGATTACTACGGCGGCTTCCGTCCGGGTGACACGCTGTTCGGTACCAGTCTGATCGCACTTGATGCGCAGACAGGTGAGCGTCGCTGGCACTTCCAGCTGGTGCACCACGATGTCTGGAACTACGACATCCCGACTGCACCGATCCTGATCGACGTCGAGCAGAATGGCCGCACCATCAAGGCCGTCGCGCAAGCCACCAAGCAGACACTGCTGTTCGCCTTCAACCGCGAAACGGGCGAGCCGCTGTGGCCGATCGAAGAGCGTCCGGTGCCGCAGTCTCTGGTGCCAGGCGAAAAACTGTCTCCGACTCAGCCGTTCCCGACCAAGCCCGCCCCGTATGACCTGGCAGGCATCTCCGTGGACGACCTGATCGACTTCACTCCCGAGCTGCGCGAGCAGGCTATCGCTGCCCTGGCAGACTGGGAAATCGGTCCGCTCTACAACCCGCCACTGCACCGCGACAACCCCCTGGGCAAGCGTGGTTCACTGTGGTGTCCAGGTGACGGTGGTGGCTCCAACATCACTGGCCCGGCTGCTGCTGACCCGGAATCCGGCAT
>CAYWMC010000196.1:0-5160 GCA_964459345.1 uncultured Klebsiella sp.
GCCTCCAGAAACGTCCCGAAGGTCAGCCAGATGATGAACAGCCCGAACATCAGCGCTACGGGAAAGCCCAGCGCGAAGATGTTCAGCTGCGGCGCCGCCCGCGTCATGATGCCGAAGGCGAAGTTGGTGATCAGCAGTGCCGTGAGTGCCGGCAGGGACAACAGCAGCGCGCTGGAAAACACCCAGCCCAGCATGTTGGTCACGCGCATCATCAGCCCTGCATCCGCGCCGAAAGACGCCACCGGCAGCACCGTGAAGCTGTCCACCAGAATCTCCAGCATCACCAGATGCCCGTCGAAGGTGATGAACAGCAGCATCACCAGCATCAGGTACACCGTACTCATGATGGCCACGTTGACCCCGTTGGAGGGGTCCACCATCGACGCAAAACCCAGACCCATCTGCATGGCGATCAGCTGGCCGGTCAGCACGAACACCTGAAACAGCAGCTGCATGAAGAACCCCAGCGCCACGCCGATGGCCACCTGCTGCATGACAATGAGAACAGCGCCGACCGACACGCCGTCCACGGCAGGCACGGCCGGCAGCAGCGGCGCCACCAGTATGGTGACGGCCAGGGAGAGAATGATGCGCACGCGCGCAGGGACAAGCTGAGTGCCGAAGATCGGCGCGGCGAGAAAGAAGCCCATGATGCGGAACAGCGGCCACAGGAAGCTGCCGATGAGCCCCCCGAGTTCCTCTGCGCTTAGCGTCACGATCTCCATGGCAGGCGACTCAGCCCACCAGGAAGGGAATATTGGTGATCAGCTGCTGTGTGAAATCCAGCACCCGGGTGAGCAGCCAGGGGCCGGCCAGCATGATGGCCAGCAGCGTGGTGAGCAGACGCGGCAGGAAACTCAGCGTCTGTTCGTTGATCTGCGTGGCCGCCTGGAAGGTGCTGACCACCAGGCCGACAATCAGACTGGGCATCACGATCACGGTCACCATGAGCACGATCAGGAACATGGCTTCCCGCCACAGGGTTACAACGGTTTCAGGAGTCATGGGTCAGGTTCCAAAACTGGCGGCCAGGGTGCCAATCACCATGGCCCAGCCATCAACAAGTACAAAGAGCATGATCTTGAACGGCAGCGAGATGATGATGGGCGAGAGCATCATCATGCCCATGGCCATCAGCACGCTGGCCACCACCAGGTCGATCACGAGAAAGGGAATGAACAGCATGAAGCCGATCTGGAACGCTGTTTTCAGTTCGCTGGTGACGAAGGCCGGCACCAGCACGGTGAAAGGCACCTCGGCCTGGCTGGCAACAGGCGCCGTGGCAGACAGTTCGAGGAACAGCGACAGATCAGACTCGCGGGTCTGGGCCATCATGAAGTCGCGCACCGGCAGCTCGGCCCGGGCCAGCGCCTCCATGGACGTGATCTCTTCGGCAAGATAAGGCTGCAGCGCCGTCTCGTTGATCTGGGTAAGCACGGGCGCCATGATGAAGAAGGACAGGAACAGGGCGAGGCCCAGCAGTATCTGATTCGACGGCGTCTGCTGCAGGCCAAGGGCCTGACGCAGAATTGCGAACACCACAATGATGCGAGTGAACGACGTCATCATCATGAGCAGCGCCGGCAGCAGTGTCAGCGCCGTCATCAGCATCAGAATCTGAATGCTCACGGTGTAGTTCTGCGCGCCGTTGGCGTCGGTGGTCACCGTCATGGCCGGAATGCCGAGATCACTGCGCGAGGCCAGCAT
This sequence comes from uncultured Klebsiella sp., assembly GCA_964459345.1. GTDB lineage: Bacteria > Pseudomonadota > Gammaproteobacteria > Pseudomonadales > Pseudohongiellaceae > UBA5078. The sequence continues at coordinate 1,708 of CAYWMC010000196.1, forward strand.
GTCGAGAGCCGTGCGGGCGCTGTCCAGGGTGGGCGCCGCCGTGCTGGTGGTCACTGTAGTGGACGCATCGTTCTGGGCGCTGGCCGGCGCTGCGCTGAGCAGTGCCAGCATCACCAGCACGAACATCGCCAGAATGGTGAAGGGACGGGATAGCATCACGTGCGTGGCTCCTTGTTCAGGAGGCTCTGCAGCCGGCTGGCGAATTCGCTGGAGACGCGCCCGCCCTGCTCGCTTGTCTCGGCCAGGGGCAGCACGGGTTCAGCGAACACATGCAGGGTGGAAATCTGGGTGGGACACACACCAATCAGCAATTGCGTGTTGCCGACTTCCACCAGCGCGATGCGCTCGCGGCTGCCGACCTGCATCACGCTGCGCACCTTGATGACGCCCGCAGGTGCCAGGACGCCGCCATTCAGACGCTTGTAGGCCCACGCGCAGGCCAGGATGAACCCCACGACCACCACCAGCCAGAGCAGCATCTCCAGCATGGCGCCGGCCCCGAGGGTCGCTGCGCCCTGCTCGCCTGCCGCACTGGCGGCGGCCGCTGTCAGAAATGTGAACATGAAGACTCCCGGGGCGGCGCCCCTGGCGCCACCAATGATTGTGCAAACCTGCTTGTGAATTCAGTGTGTTTTCAGCGCAGTTTCTTGATGCGCTCCGACGGGCTGATGACGTCCGTCATGCGGATGCCGAACTTGTCATTGACCACCACCACTTCGCCGTGGGCGATCAGCGTGCCATTGACCAGCACGTCCAGCGGCTCGCCGGCCAGGCGGTCCAGCTCGATCACCGAGCCCTGATTGAGCTGCAGAAGATTGCGGATGGTGATGGACGCACTGCCCACTTCCATCGAGATCTGGACCGGGATATCCAGAATGACATCCAGGTCAGGACTGCCACCGTCGGCTTTCTTGTCCTTTGCAGGCGAGGCACTGCCTTCTTTGGCAATGCCTTCCACAAAGCGCTCGCCCGCCGGATTGCTTCTGCCTTCGTTCTGTTCGTCCGCCATCTCACTTCCCCTTGCTGGGCGTCTTGCCTTTGGCGGCGAAGACGCTGTCGATTTTCAGAGCCAGATTGCCGTTGGAAACGCCAATCCGCGTGTTGAACATTGGAATGCCATTGGCTTTGAGAACCACCAGTTCCGGCATGTCGACCGGGATGATGTCCCCCGGCTCCAGATCGACGACATCGCGCAGCGTGATGGCCTGTTCGAACAGCGAACAGCCGAAATCCACACTGGCATCCATGATGTCTTCGCGCAGGGCCCGGCCCCAGCGCTCATCTACTTCGTCCGGGTCTACCCGCAGCCCCACTTCCAGCAGCTCGCGGATCGGCTCGATCATCTTGTAGGGCAGCGCCACGTGCAGTTCGCCACCGCCGCCGCCTTCCAGATCCACCTTGAACGTGGTGACCAGAATCAGCTCGCCGGGCGACAGGATATTGACCATCTCGGGATTGACTTCCGAGCGCACCGGTTCCAGCTCGATGCGGTGCACACTCTTCCAGGCCTCGGCCAGATCGACATTGGCCTGCTTGACCACCATCTGCACCACGCGCTGTTCCGTGGGCGTGAAGTCACGGCCCTCGATCTTGACGTCGCGGCCGCCGCCGCCGAAGAAGGTGTCCACCAGCTTGAACACCAGGCCGGCTTCCAGCCCCAGAATGGCCGTGCCCCGCAGGGGGCGCAGCTTCATCAGGTTCAGGCTGATGGGGTTGTAGAGGGAATGCTTGTATTCGCCGAACTTGCCCACCTTGGTGCCGGTGATGGTGACTTCGGCGGTGCGCCGCAGCAGCGTGGTGAGATTGCTGCGCGTGGCGCGGGCAAAGCGTTCGTTGATCATTTCGAGCGTCGGCATCTTGTGCCGGACGACGTGTTCCTGACTGGTCAGATCATAGGGACGGACGTTCAGCGCGCCACTGCTGGCATTGACATCGACTTCTCCCTCGTCGACGCCGTGCAGCAGCGCATTGATTTCGTCCTGTGACAACAAGTCCTGCATCTGATGATCCGTGCGAGCCCCGGGCCCGCGTTCAAGTGGGGGTCTGGTTGTTTACTGCATCACGAAAGCGGTGAAGATCACCTGCTCGATGCCGTCGCGCCCGATCTCTTCATGCAGGATCGCCTTGACCTCTGCCGTGGCCAGATTGCGCAGATTCTCGATACCAGGCTGTGGCGATTCTGCTACTCCCAGCATCTGGGCGGTCAGCAGATTCAGCAGATTGTGGCGGATGATCGGCATGTGTTCAGTGACAGCGGCCATGGCTTCGGCGTCGCGGGACATGATGGAAAGGCTGGCCTGCAGGTAGCGCTGTCGCCCCTGGTAGGGGAAGCTCACGATGAACGCAGGGGAGAGATCCATGTACTGCATCTCGCCAAGAATCACTTCCGGCGCGGCCTCTTCGGCTGGCTCGCCGCCACCGCTGCCGAGCAGGAAGAAGGCGGCACCGCCCCCCACTGCCAGCATGATCACGGCCACTGCCGCGATGATGATGATCATCTTCTTGTTGCCACCTGCTGCGGGGGCTGCTGCTGCGTCGTTGTCTGCCATATCGTCACCGTCAAGAAATCAGTTTGCACGGGATTGTAGCAAAGCCTGTGCCAGCGATGTTCAAGACGGGTGAGAGAATTTTCGATGGACTGAAACCCTTGTGTGGCAAGGGTTTCAGCCTTTCGGGGAGGGTCACGGCAAGCCGCTGGACAGCGCCGGCAGCACGCCGGAAAGCTGACGCCGGGCGGCTCAGGCGTAGTAATCGATCAGACTGGTGGCCACGTTGACGTTCTGCACAGAGACGGATTCACCGCGCTCGTCGCCATTTCCTGCCGCCGAAGAGCGACTGCCAGAAGCGGATTCGCCTGACTGCCGCTGCTCGGCGGACTGGTCAGAGACCTGGGCGTCGGCCAGTTGCAGGCCCTGCTGACCCAGCATTTCCTGAAGCCGCGGGAAGTTCTGTTCCAGCGCGTCGCGCACGTGGGCATGGGGGCTCACAAAGCTCACGCTGGCCTGATCGCCGCTGACGGACACCTTCACCGTCATGGCGCCCAGTTCGGGCGGATCCAGTTCGATGCGGGCGGAGCTCAGCTTCAGGCCGGTCATCAGCGCCACGCGCTGGGTCACGCTTTCGGCCCAGGCGTTCTGGCCGAAGGTCTCGCCCAGCGGCGCTCCGAAATTCGAGGGCTGCATGGTCTGCAGGAACTGCAGGGTGCCGGCGGCGGGTCGCGCCACGCCATTCAAGGCAGGCATCTGCAGGTTGTCGGCACGCCAGGCGCCGCCAGCGTCAGCCGGGGCCGCAGTGGCGGCACTGGACAGGGCGCCCGGCGCAGTGGCCGGCGCGGTCGTGGTAGTGCTGACGCTGCGCTCGGTGGCGGGAAGCAATGACGGCGCGTCCGCCTGATTCACGGCCAGACGCAGAGAATCCGCAAACTGCTGCAGCTGGCCGCTCGACTGACTGAAC
>CAYWMC010000197.1:0-5155 GCA_964459345.1 uncultured Klebsiella sp.
ATCTGGCAGCCATGGGTCTTGATGAAGACCTTGCGCGCCTTGCCACTGGCGGGTACGGATGCCGGAGATTCCTGAGAGATTGCGCTGCTTTCGATAATGTTCATGTCTGTCGCTGGTCCCGCCGGGACAATGGATTCCCGGTCTGAAAATGAGCGCGGATTGTAGCAGCTCTGCCCGGGCTCACAAACCGCCGGGTGTGCGCGCAAGAATATCGGGTGGGGCGCGGACAAATCCTGTAAACTGCCGGCCTGCTCCGCATTCGGCATGAAGACGACTTGAATTTCGCCACTTCAGCCTGATATTGCAAAGCGTCAATGATCAAGAGACCGCACGCATGGCCAATCCCTCGGAAATCTACAGAATCACCTTTCTCAACAAGGGCAAAGTGTACGAAGTCTTTGCCAAGCAGGTTTATCAGAGCGAGCTGTATGGGTTCATCGAAGTGGAAGACTACATCTTCGACGAACGCAGCCAGGTCGTGGTAGACCCGAGCGAGGAGAAGCTCAAGGCAGAATTTCTGGGCGTGAAGCGCAGCTTTATCCCCATTCAGGCGATCGTTCGCATTGATGAAGTAGAGAAGGGCGGCGTCAGCAAGATCACGAGTGGCGACAACATCACCCTGTTTCCCGTGCCCTACATGACTGCCCGCAACACGGACACACAGAAGTCCGAGTGATGCACAGCGGCGGCCCGCCCGGAGCCGCCGCCATCCAGCTTACTGCGCCAGCGCGCGTTCGATACTCGCCAGTTCCACACACAACACGAAGATCTTCATGGCGGCGGCTATTTCCTGCAGGCTCGGGAACGACGGTGCCAGGCGGATATTGGTATTGGCCGGGTCCTTGCGGTAGGGATAGGTCGACCCGGCAGGCGTCAGCTTCACCCCGGCGCCAGCTGTCAGTTTCACCACGGTATCCGCCAGACCAGGCTGGGTATTGAACAGCACGAAGTAGCCGCCCTGCGGCACCGTCCATTCCCCCAGCGCCATGCCATTGACCGTCTTGCCGGCGAGCCCGGTGTTCAGTTCATTCAGAAGCGACTCGAACTTGGGCTGCAGAATGCCACGATGCTGCTGCATCAGCGCGCGCAGCGTCGCCATGTCCTTCAGGAAGCGCATGTGGCGCAGCTGATTGACCTTGTCCGGGCCGATGGTGGCGATGATCAGCTGGTCGGCCAGGCTTGTCAGGTTGGCCTCGGAGCTGGCGATGAAGGAAATGCCGGCGCCCGCGTGGGTGATCTTGGACGTGGAGCCGATCACGTACACATTGTCCAGCGTGCCTGCCGCTTCGCTCAGCGTGAGGATGTTGGCCAGCTCTGGAGGATTGTCCACCAGGTGATGTTCGGCATAGGCGTTATCCCACAGGATGCGGAAATTGGCGCCGGCGATGCGGCCAAGGCCCGCCATGCGCGCCACCACGGAATCGGAGTACACCACTCCGTCCGGATTGGCATACTTGGGCACGCACCACATGCCCTTGATCAGCGGGTCAGACTTGAGCAGGGCTTCGATCTGGTCCATGTCCGGGCCTTCCCGGGTCATTGCGACGGGAATCATGTCGATGTCGAGGGATTCGCAGATGGCGAAGTGCCGGTCATAGCCCGGTGCCGGACACAGAAACTTGACCTTGCCGCCGACGGCAGCAGCCTCACGACTCCAGGCCGAAGCGGCACCGCGCACGCCGTGATACAGGGCGCTGGTGACGATCTGATACATGAACTGCAGGCTGCTGTTGCCGCCGACCATGGTGCGCGCCGGCGTGGTGCCAAGGTAGTCCGCGGCGAAACGACGGGCTTCGGGAATGCCCATGATGCCGCCATAGTTGCGGCTGTCGGTGCCATCGGCGCAGCGGTAGTCGCCGTCAAGAATGCCATCCAGCGCGTCGCTGAGGGCCAGCTGCTCGGAGCACGGTTTGCCGCGGGTCAGGTCCAGGTTCAGTTTCTGTGCACACACGGCGTCGTACTGTTGGCGTAATTCCTGCGCTCTGGCTTGCAGTTGCTGCTGGTTCAAGTCGGGCTCCTCACTGGGTTGAATGGCATTGCGAATGTGGCCTCGGGCCGGCTGGCGGCGAACGGGCGCGCGGATTTTACAGTATACTCGGGCCAAACTCGATCAGGACGATACCCGCAATATGCCCGCCAGCGACGACAGTCAGCAAGACCCACGCGATATTCCCAAGACAGCCGATGTTCACCCTTACCAGTTCCTGACGCCGGAAACCGTGCTGGAAGCCATGGAGAGTGTCGGCATCCGCACCGATGCCCGCATTCTGGCACTCAATAGTTATGAGAACCGCGTGTATCAGGTTGGCGTGGAAGAAGGCCCGCCTGTGATTGCCAAGTTCTATCGCCCACAGCGCTGGACGCGGGAGCAGATACTGGAGGAGCACGCCTTCGCGAAGGAGCTGGCCGATCTGGAGATCCCCGTCGTGCCGCCATTGCTGCTCAATGGCAGGGACTCGCTGTATGACTATCAGGGCTTCTCCTTTGCAGTGTTTGAGCGCCGTGCAGGACGGGCGCCTGATCTGGACAATCCCGACAATCTGCTGGTGATGGGGCGCTTCATCGGCCGCGTGCACGCCGTGGGAGTCACCCGGCCTTTTCAGCACCGTCCGGAACTCACGGTGGCTCGCTTCGCCATCGAGAGCCGCGATTTTCTGCTGCAGAAACAGTTCATTCCCGATTCCCTGATCCGGGCCTACGAGACGCTCGCCAATGATCTGATTGCCCGGGTCGAGGCCGTGTTCGCGCGCACCCGTGGCGTGCGCCGGCTGCGCATTCATGGCGACTGCCACCCCGGCAATGTGCTGTGGCGTGACGATGCTCCGAACTTCGTGGACTTCGACGACACCATGACGGGGCCGGCTGTGCAGGACCTGTGGATGCTGATGTCAGGTGAGCGCGATCAGCGCCAGGGGCAGTTGCTGGAAATTGCAGAAGGGTACAACGAGTTCCATGACTTCGATCCCCGCAGTCTGGACATGATCGAGGCACTGCGCACGCTGCGCATCATGCACTACAGCGCCTGGCTGGCGCGGCGCTGGGAAGATCCGGCCTTTCCCAAAAGCTTTCCCTGGTTCAATACGGAGCGCTACTGGGCGGAACATATCCTGGAATTGCGGGAGCAGATGGCAGCTCTCGACGAGCCGCCGCTGCAGTTGTTCTGACACTCAGGGAGTCTGCGCGTCCAGCAGCCCGGTGACGGCGGCCTCGATCAGCTCGATGTCGTTGTCGCGGAAGCCCATGTGCACCATGCGCACGACACCCTCGCTGTCGATCAGAAAGGAGGTCGGCATGCCGCGCACACCATACTGCTCAAGCACTTCATTCTCAGTATCTGCTGCAATCAGATAGTCCAGCGGCGTGTCCAGCAGGAATTCGCGACCGTCTTCGACCGGAGAATCCACATTGATGGCAATCACTTCAAAGCCGCGCTCCTTGTACTGCGCATACAGATCGTTGATCAGCGGCATGGAGCGCAGGCAGGGCGCACACCACGAGGCCCAGAAGTCGACATAGACAGTCTTGCCGCGCAGATCGGACAAGGTAATGGCAGGCTTGCCTTCCTGAATGTCGGGCAGCGTGAAATCCGGGGCAGGCTGTCCTTCTTCAAGAGCCAGAGCAGGGGCGCTGCTGGCGATCAGCCCTGCTGTCAGAAGCAAGGCGGACAATGTTCTGCGAACGCGCATCGGGCAAACCTCCAAAGGGTGACGTAGCAGTCAGACGAATTGGTTTCAGGCGGCCGAGCCGGCCAGTGTCGGCACACTCTGCACCAGCGCTTCCCAGCGCTGTTTCTGAATCTTCAGGCGAAATTGCGCCTCGCGGTAACTGTCACGCAACTTCAGCTTTTCCCAATGCGACCATTTCTCGTGCAGCTCTGAAGACTTGGCTTCATACCAGCTTTGCTGATGGGCCGCCCAGGCGTGCAGCGCTGCCTTGCACTGCTCATATTCCTGCTCCAGGCGCTGGCGCCAGGTATCGACATTGCTGATGGCGTCCGACAGCGCGTTGAAGGACTGTGAGGCGTGCAGGTACTGCATGTCCAGACGCGCACTCTCGATGACAACCGGCGAGCAGCGCTTCAGGTCGCTGGCCAGGCCAAGCCAGGAACAGGTGGCAATGAACCACTTGGTGGGGTCGTAATGCCACCAGCGCACGCCATTGCGGTAATCCCACTGAAACGTGTGGTGAAAATTGTGATAACCCTCGCCATAGGTCACCAATGCCAGCAGGGGATTGTCCCGCGCGGAACTGGCGTCACTGTAAGTCTGACGGCCCCAGATGTGGGCAACGGAATTGATCAGCCAGGTCACATGCTGACTGAGCACCAGGCGCAACAGGCCACCCAGCAGAACACAGCCGAGGATGTCGCCATTGAGCCAGCCCAGGAAGGCCGGCAGGCCGATGTTCATCAGCAGCACGAGGCTCAGGTAGTGGCGGTGCTGCCACATGACGATCGGGTCCTTCTGCAGGTCTTTGGCATTGGAGAAGTCTTCCTTGCCGCTTTCGTAGTTGCGCAGAATCCAGCCCATGTGGGAATACCAGAAGCCAAGTCCCGCGGAGTAGGGGTCCTTGTCGTTGTTGTCCACATGGGCGTGATGACGGCGGTGATCCGAGGCCCAGTGCAGCACATCGTTCTGCAGGGCACAGGCGCCGCCCAGAGCGAATACGAAACGGACGAAAGGGTGCGCCTTGTAGGACTTGTGTGACCACAGACGGTGATAGCCTGCGGTAATCGACATGCCGCAGTAGCCCATCAGAATGACGAAGACCACGACTTCGTAGAGGTCGTAGCCATAGGTGAATCCATACCAGGGGACCAGGGTCAACGCGAAGAACGGTGTAAGCGTGAAAATCAGCGTGTTGGTCCAGTTGATCGGGGCTTTCTGCATGCCGGGCTACCTGCAATTACTCTCATGATCCAGTGATAGACGTAAGCTGTGACACTTTTGTCAGGTGAATTATTGCACGGTGCCGAAAATAAGCCCAAATCGCAACCACTTCGTGACTGGTCACACCGCGGCTGGCAATGGTGTAATTGCGCTTTGCGTCGCTCACCCCATTCACGTGCCAGGTATGCCCATGAGTCCGGAACAACTGCAGGAGCAGCTGATAGAGCTGCAGTCACAATTCGCCTTTCAGGAGGACCTGCTGAATG
>CAYWMC010000198.1:0-5145 GCA_964459345.1 uncultured Klebsiella sp.
TAACTCACCACGAAGCTGCCGCACATGCCGATGCAGTGAAAGCCCGTCAGAAAGCCCACCGAGAACAACATCGCGTAACTCAGCTCGCCGCTCATCTGCATCATCACTGCGGGCATCTGGCCGCGCCCCCAGGACACAATGGCCCACACCCCCACCAGCAGCACCACGAACAGCGCAATGCGCGCCGGACTCGGGAATTTCGAGACCGAGGGTTCCACGATTCTGACGGGAGAAGTGACAGACGGCACTTCATAGCCAGCCTTCACGATGCTGTCGATGATGGCACCTTCGCTCACGATGGCGTCGTCGTAGCTCACCAGCGCCTGTGCCTTCTCGTAACTGGCGTCGACATTCGCAATGCCGGGCAGGGCGCCTACGGCTTTCCTGATGGTGTTCTCACACCCGGTGCAGTGCATGCCATCCACTGTCAGCTGAACGTCGCGAATTGTCATGTGTGTGCATTGCTCCTGTGATTTCACCAGATACCTGCTTCGAATCTAGGCGCAATGTCAGCACAAGAGAACGTGGCAATTTGTCGCAGATGCCCTTTTTTCAGGGGTTTTTCATCAGAGTTTGATCCAGCGCAGGAAACCCCGCGATGATACGGCGCTCGGGTTGAGGTGCGCTGTTTGCAGTGCCATGATCATGTCGTGAGTGTTGCAAACACCACCGCTGTTTCCCGACTCAACCCCAAAGGAGAAAGACCATGTCCAGACAAACCGGTGATCGCTTCCGTTGTGATTCCTGCAAAGCCGAAATCATCTACGTGAAGGGCTGCCCCTGCCCCGGCACCATGCCGCATCAGGAAATCTGCTGTGGCAAGCAGATGACGAAGATCGAAGAGAAGTAAGCTGCGAAGAAACAGGACAGTGTGCCTGTCGTAGCACACCGCCCTGAACACGCGCCTCAAACCGGGGGGATCGCAGGCGCGTGTCGGGTGGGACTTTACGGTGAATCAATGGCTTTGCCTACGTGACATGGTGTCGCACTTCCAATACCGTGTCGGGCCATATCCCACTGCCGCGACTGGTACGCTTCATGAACGCCGAACAACCGAAAAACCCCCTGCATGGCCTGACCCTGGAAAGCATCGTCGTGAGACTGGTGGATTACTACGGCTGGGAGCAACTGGCCGGCAGAATCAACATCAATTGCTTCAAGAGCGACCCTTCCGTGAAGTCCTCTCTCACGTTTCTGCGCAGAACCCCCTGGGCGCGGGAGCAGGTGGAGCGGCTTTATCTGGCGACATTCGCATCCTAGAGACATTCCCGTCCTTACTGGGGCGTGCCGTGCCCGCCTGGCGCTGCTTCACGGGCATCGCGCTCCTGCTGACGCGCGCCAGCCAGTGCGCCAACGATGGAGTAGTTGCCTTCGTGGCAGGCGTATTCATACAGCTGCGTTCCAGCCGGCAGGGCGCGCAGCGGCACTTCGGCAGTCCAGGGCTGCGAGAAGCCCTCGGGGTCATTGACCGTGACCCGGTAATTGATCTGCTGCGGCGATTCCATGCTGAACCACTCCGTGGTTTTCTGGCCGCCTGTTGACCCTCTGAATGACTGCTGGGGATGAATCTTGTCGGTAGTCACCACCAGCGTGTCGCCTTCCCAGTGCGCGACCGAATCCCCCATCCAGCGCGTCATTCCCTCCGGCAACGGTTCGTCGTCGATGCGGATGATGCGCACGTCATTGACCATCTCGGCCATGATCATCAGGTAGTCGGGTGTCTGCACGATCTGATAATTGCTGTTGTAGGCCATCGGCACCATGGGCGGGCCGGCGGGGGAGAGCACCGACAGCAGGCAGCGTTCACCCACGGTGCGCAGCTCCGGGCCATCGAACTCGGCGACGCCCGGGCGGGCCAGCATCTGCGTGCGCCAGTCCCGCGGACCGCCTTCTGGTGGTGGGGGCAGGCGGCCATCGGGCGGGTCGATGACCAGCGACGTGCGCGCTTCGCCATTCACCGTCACCACCGTGGTGTCGGGAAACTTCCAGTCGGCTTCGAGTCCGATAGGGGCGCCTTTCTCGGGCGGTGGGCGGTTCGGGTCGATGGGAGCCGCCTCACGCTCCACGCGTGCCGCTGTGTCGGCTACCTGCTGCGCAGCTTCTTCAGGGGTGAACGCTCGCTTGTCGCCCAGTGCTGCCGGGCGCTCCAGCGGCGTCTGTGTCTCGTTGGTCCACAGGCCCTGGAAATCTGGTTTGCCGTCGGGGGTGCGCGGGATGTCGGGGGTCTGGGCGAGGGCTGTCGTGTTGAAAGTGAGCAGGAGGACGAGCAGGGAGATCGCGGGTGTGGCATGGGACATGGGGTCTGAGGCTCCAGGGTGCACGGCCGCAGAGTCTAAACCGGGTTGGTGGCGGCAGTGCATGCGGCACAGTGTCGCGCACACAGGGGCAGGGCGGCGTTGATGTGGGTCAAGCCGCTGTGGATAGCTGGCGAATTCCCGGAGCCCCGGGACAGACAGGCAACTGCTGCCCGCCGCGATACTACTGTGGCATCACTTCAAAACTGAAGGCGCGCTGATGCTGCTGACCAAACTCGTCTTCACTGAACACTTCGATGCGGTGCACGCCGGCAGGCAGCGCCGAGGGCAGCGGCAGTTCCCAGACATGGGATGACACGGTGGCCTGGCCGATCGCCTGGTCGGTGTCTTGCAGTTGCGCGTACACGCGTTCCACAAAGGGGTCTGTGCGCACCACGTACGTCATGGGCTGGCGCGCTGCGCCATTGAGCGACAGCCAGACAGAGTCCCGCGCGCCGCCATCGAAAAGGTTCACGACGACCTTGGTGCCGTCCGCCAGAGCCCCGCGATTGACGCTGCCGCCCGCCGACTGACTCAGCGGCGGGTCCAGCGTGATGCGCAGCCCCTGACCGGCATCTGCTCCGTTGGGGAACGGCATGAACTGCGGCACCACGTCGACGTCGTCAAAACGCAGCAGATAGAACCCATTCGGGTTGCCGTCCTGCATCATGGCGTCATTGACCCCGCGCAGATCTTCCGGCCCGGTGTGCCAGCCATTGCCGCGCACTTCCGCCAGGGTGTGCGCGATCCAGGGCTGTCCGTGCCAGCCGTGGCTGTGGCCCACTTCCACCTTCCAGCTGTTGCTGGTGTCGTGGCCTGCAATGCCGTAGAGATGCTCGAAGGGTTCCAGAATTTCCAGCAGCCGGTCAAAGTTCTCGGTTTGCGGGCCAGCGGTGTTCGTGCCACTGGCATCGATGGCCTCCGAGACCAGTGGAATATGGGAGGCGATCACGATCAGATGATCCCTGGGTACGTGGGCAAGGTCGCGCGCCAGCCAGTAAAGTTGTTCGTCCGGGATGAAGCCGCGATACGCTTCGCCGTCTGCCATCCTCTTCCCTGCGCCGGCGTATTCGACATTGTTCAGCGCCACGAAATGCACATTGCCGTAGTTGAACGAGTAATAGGTTGGGCCGAAGTGCAGCTTGTAGGTTTCGTTGGCAAAGCGGGCATCCGGAGACTCGAAGTTGATGTCGTGATTGCCCGGCAGATACCACTGGGGAATGTCCATCAGGGCCATCATTTCCTTGTGGCGGTCATACAGGCCCAGGCTGTCAAACACGACATCCCCCACAGTGACGCCAAACTGCGCATCGAATGGATTGCCGATCAGCGTAGTCACCAGATCCTCGCGCAACTTGTCCTGATCCAGCTCCGAGCGGGCCTGCGGATCGGCGAAGGCATGGGCCGTGAATTGCAGACTGTCATCGGCAATCGCTGTCAGAGGAAAGTCGATGGCGTCCGGGAGGGGCCCGGTGGCATTGGCCACTTCATACTGCCAGGCCACGGCGGTGCCCCCAATGGTGTCGGGTGTGCCATCGGGATAGTGCCGGTAGTAGAAGCGCGGAATATTGTTGTCGTCCACGGCGATGCTGTAGCCCGAGGGCTGCGAGACGAACAGGATCTGCAGAGGGGCCAGGGCAATCTCGTAGCGGCCATCGGCATCGGTCAACACCACGTCACAGCCATTGCTGACGCTCACGCCCTGCACGCCACGCTCGCCGGCGCTGCGCACGCCATCGCTGTTGTTGTCGATAAACACGGTGCCGCGCGCGGTCTGGGCAGCGGGGTCAGCGACGCCACATTGCCCAAGCGCTGCGGGGGCGGTGAAGGGCAGGGTGCAAAGAAATAGCCAGGCTGAAAAAGGTGTGCGCGTCATGGTGGGTTCTCGCAAGGGTGGTCACTGACTTTAAGCCATCAGTTTGACATCGGGGTGACAGAAGTGGCATCTGGACGGCGCATGCCGCCATTGCAAACCTTCGCTCACAAGCGCAAGCCCCGCTGGTCCGGCGTCCATCTCGCCAGATGGACCTGCGCCACCCCCAGCCCAAGCCCCCGCACCCACTTCGCGCAGGTGTCCAGGGTGCTCCAGGTCTTGATGGCGCCCGTCGTGGTGGTGGCCGTGACCGTGTGAGTGGGCGTGTCGGCCTCCACATGGAAAAGGCTGCCGTCGGCGATGATGCGCAGCTTGCGCACCGCGCCGGCTTCTATCAGGGCTCGCAGGGTTTTCTCATTCATCATCGGACTCCTCAAACAGGGCGTGCTGCTCAGGAATGGAGATGCCGCTGGCCTCGCAGTGCTTGCGGATCAGCACCTCGATCAGATTGGCAACGGAGCGATGCTCGCGCAGGGCCGCCACGCGGGCGGCTTCCTTGATGCGCGGGTCGATGCGCAGGTTCAGGGTGGCGGTCTTGGAGGGGCTCATGGGCTGTCTGCCGTAAAGTAGAAGTGTTGGCATTGTAACGCAGATGTGTTTTTCGGCCAGCACAGAATTCGGGACAGAACACGAGTCGACGCCGCCCGGGACACCTGCTTCCGCGCGGGCACTTCCGTGCTATTGTCCGCCGTCAGTGACACCGTGAAAAACAACAACAACACGCTGACGGGAGAACACCCCATGTCAAGACTGCTGCTTCACCTGCAACAATGCCTTCGCCCCTGGGCGCCGGGCGTGCTGATGATGTGCTGCACAGGGCCCGCGGCCCTCGCACAATTGCCCCCGCCACCCCCAGGCGCCTATGACGCCGCGCCGTATCTGGGACATATCCGCAATGCGTATGTGTACGGCGATGTCTGGGAGCGGCCCGGACTGTCGCCGCGTGACCGCAGCATGATCACCGTTGCCGTGACCCAG
>CAYWMC010000199.1:0-5132 GCA_964459345.1 uncultured Klebsiella sp.
AATCCCATACATTGCGGTCGGCCACTTTTTCGAAATAGAACGTGGCATTGGCCCATGTATTGGGAATGCGAACTGCAGTCAGTATTTCACCCGGCTGCAGCACAGTGGTGTGACGAATATCGACGTTCGGCCCGACGAAGAAATCCGCCGCGGAAACAACACGCTCACCTGCTGTGCTGCGAATGACCATGGAGGCCTCCAGCGCAACCAGTGCAGGTGCGGTATCCGAAGGCGTTACCGCTACGCAGCGACTTGCTCCAAAGATTGCGTGCTCGCGATTCATACCCTGAGGCGTATCGGCGTAGCAAAGATTGCCGCCGGCACGGTAACAGGACAGGCCGCGTCGGTAGTACCAGCAACGCACGTCCTGCACCAGGTTGCCACCAACGGTGCCAACGTTTCGGATCTGCGGACTGGCAACCTTGACTGCGGCATCAGACAGCAATGAGTAGCTGGCCTTGACCAGTGGATTGGTGGCGACTTCGGTCAGGGTCGTGAGCGCTCCGATTTCCAGTCCATCGGCAGTTTCGCGAATACCTCGGAGAGCTTCGATTCCGTTGAGGTCAATCATCGCCTCGGGAGACTTGTTGCGATCCTTCAACCAGCCGTAGGTATCCTGGCCGCCGCCGAGCAACCAGCCCCGCTCGGCAAGCCGGGAGGCCAGGTCAAGCGCATCTTCTACCTGCACAGGCTGGTAGAGTTCTATATCTGGCATGACGTCATGTGATGGCATAGAAACCTCAGAAAGTATTTATTTTCAGTGACTTGTTGTTATAGGTGTTTTGGGCCACATGCTCGATGATCATATCGGGGGTCACTGGTGTTCTGTTGAACAAGTGACCATCCAGCGCATCGGCAAGCGCACTCATGACGGCTGCAGCGGCACATCCCATCGCTGGCTCGCCGATTCCCCGCGCACCAAACGGACTCTGCGGATCGGGCAGATTGACGGCTGCCGTGTGCATAGCCAGTGGAACGTCGAGGAATGTCGGCGGCTTGCTCTGGTACAAGCCGACATTCGCAGGCAGGCCATTCTGCGGGTCATACACATGGCGCTCGAATCCGGCCATGCCCATACCCCAAACACCTCCACCGTTCATGCCGTGAGAGAGGCCCTTGGGATGAACCACGGTTCCGCACTCAGCGACAGCGGTGTAGTCGCGAATTTCATATTTGCCAGTATCAAGATCGAGCTCTACTTCCGCGAAAGCTATTGCAAGCCCTGGCGCAGTGCCGTTCTTCTCAAGATTGTCTTTCGACACCCCGACAAGGCCGGTGCCGGCAATCTTCTGCACGGCAAGCTTGGTGAGATCATTGAGGTCCTCCGGATATTCAGCCCCACTGTACTTGCCGCCCAGCGCAATGGCACGCTGCGCTGCCTCGGCGTACGTAAGACCTTCGGCGGGAGTCGCTGTCTTGAAAACACGGCTGCCATCGATGCTGTAGTCATCGACTGTGCCGCCAAGATCTGCGGCCGCAATTTCCTTCATCTTGTTGACGGCATCCATCGCCGCCACATAGTTGGTGCGCGTATGCGTGAAGATAGTGTTGCTGCCGCCCTGACCAGAACTGTGGGGAAGCCCGCGATCACTGTTGGCGCGCACGATTTCGCAATTTTCCCATGGGCACTGCAATACTTCTGCAGCGGCACGAACCGTTGCAGCGTAAGAGTAAGTGCCGAGGTTGCCCACGCCGGTATGCAGGTAGACCCGGCCATCCGGACCAATGCGGACCAGTCCGTCAAAGCCGTTGTTGCCGGCAGCGTGGTAGCCCTCGCCCACTCCTATGCCTATCACTTTGCTGCCATTGCGACGCGGCTGATTGACCTTGGCCTGCCAGTCAAACATCTGGGCTCCCATATCAATTGCTTCGCGCATGTATGCACTGGTGACGGGACCCTGGTTGGCCTCAATAAGGGAATTGTTGTCTGGTGCATTGATTCGCCTGAACTCCACACGATCCATGCCGAGCTGGCGGGCGGCCTTGTCCATGACCGGTGCTAGAATGGCGTGCATCTCGTTCTGGCCCGGGCCTCGCTGCGCGCCGCGTGGTGTTGTATTGGTAAACACCGATGCCCCGCGGAACCGCATGGCAGTCGGCTGATAGGACACAGAAATTGCGCCGGCAGAAGAAGAACCACTGCCAGAACCGCTGGACCCGCCATCGTTGACGATGATGACGTCTACGGCAGCCACTTTGCCGTCCGGCTTCACGCCCACCTTGATCCAGCCCTGCATGCCCGATCGTGCCGATCCAATGAAGAACTCTTCTTCGCGAGTAATTCGCACCTGAACAGGACGATTGACCTTGCGGGAGAGATACCCTGCAATCGACATGAACGAGTAAGGTCCGATTCGGGAACCGAAACCGCCGCCAGTGGTTTCATTGATGAATACGAGCTGATCCAGTTCGATACCGAGCATGCGTGAAAGAGGCGCATTGGCCGCGCTCTGACTCTGCAAAGACCCATGGAAGAAGCAGCGACCATTTTCCCAGTAAGCCATGCACGTGCGGGGCTCCAGAGAATGGTGTGGATAGCCTGCAGTGACGAATGGCTCTTCTACAATCACTGTGGCCTCAGCAAATGCTGCGTTCAGATCGCCGTAGGACCATTCGGTAGTGAATTCCGCTGCAGGCTCGCGCCCGGCGCGGAAGTCTTCGACAGCCTGACGAGACCATTTCAATGGCCGCAGTTCCATGCCATTTTCGCCGCGCATCATTACGTTGCCTTCCGGGTAGGCATTGGGTCCGCCTTCCACCAGACTGTCCAAGGGGTCGACAACGAAAGATCGACGCTCAATGTCCATGCGAATCCGTTCAAGGGCATTTTCGGCAATCTGCTCACTGATGGCAGCAATGGCGAGAATAGGCTGGCCCACATAAGTCAGCTCGTTCGACAGCGCGGGGATGCCAGGTCGTGCTGGCTCAGGCAGATCTTCTGCAGTGAGGATTCCAACGACTCCGTCCATGCGCAGAGCTTCCGACACATCGATGTTGCGTACCATGCCACTTGGCACGGGACTGGTCAGCAGGCGGGCAAATACCATGCCCTCTTTCTTGAAATCTTCCGCGTAGCGAGCTGCGCCGGTGATCTTGCCTTCAGCGCACGGGGGAGTGAAGTCCTTGCCAATATGCATATATGTCATGACAGTTGCCCCGAGGCGCGCATGACGCCATTCAAGTAGTGATCATATGCGCCACAACGGCAGAGGTTGCCGGCAAGCGCCTGGCGCGCTTCGTCACGTGTCGGTCTGGGATTGGTCTTGAGAAGTGCAACAGTGGACAGGACCTGCCCAGGTGTGCAGAACCCACACTGCGGGCCCAGTTCATCGAGGAATGCCTGCTGCACGGAATGCAATTGCCCGTCGGCGGTCTGCAGGCCTTCGATAGTAGTGACGTTTCGCTGCTTGACACTATGGGTCAATGTTGAACAGGCATAATTGGTGACATCATCGATCAGCACTGTACAAGCACCGCACTCGCCACGATTGCAGCCAAGTTTCGTACCTGTGAGTTCCAATTTGTAACGCAGGGTATGCGCGAGTGTTTCCTGTGGAAGGACATCCACTCGGCGGGTACGTCCGTTGACGTTGATAGAGAGCAGTCGCTCGACCGCAGCTGCGGGTCGGGACTGGGCACTGGCGAGGTACACACCTGCACCGGACATGGCTGCGGCGCTGGAGTAGATTACTCCTTTGATGAAACGCCTGCGTGTTAGTCGTAGGTTCACTGACATGTTACTCCGATGTTTTTATAAGTTGTCGGGAGGCATGCGACTTCATGCAACTTGAGGTCGCACGCGATTTGGCTTTCGTCCAGGTCCTTCGGAGACTACACGTTTTTCGAAAAAGGTCAATTCTGAGCCAGGGCCGTTCGATCGAACCAGCGTTCTACGAGACCTCAGCGCGGATTGCGTTGTTCAAGCATTGAATACAGGAATTCCTCGGCGACCGGTCTGGAAAAAAGATATCCCTGAGCAATATCGCAATTGAGACTACTTAGAAGCGCGGCTTCTTCAGCTTCTTCCACGCCTTCTGCAACGATCCTGATAGCCATGTTTTCGCTCAGCGACAAGATGGATTTGACCAGGCCGAGCACTTTGGCATCGCGACGCATCATATGAATGAAGCTCTTGTCGATCTTCAAGGTATCGATGGGGTACTGGTGCAGATAGGAGAGAGAGGAATAGCCAATGCCGAAATCGTCGATAACGACACCGACGCCAAGCTCGCGGCATTTGTCCAAAGTGTCTTTCACATTTTTGGGTTGCTTCAGGAGCAGCCTCTCCGTGATCTCCAGATTGAGTCTGCTGGCAGAGGTCCCGGTATCCGCAAGAATGCATTTGAATGCCTCGAGGAATCCCTGCTCGTCAAAGTCGGTAGCCGACATGTTGACACTGAAATATACGTCCTTGAGATCGGGGCGCACGATGTCCAGCCTGTGGATCAATTCGCAGACTTCGCGAACGGCCCAGCGGCTGGCTTCTATAATCAATCCACTGTCTTCCGCCATTGGAATGAACAGATCAGGAGGAATCAGACCGCGCTCAGGGTGCTGCCAGCGCATCAAGGCTTCGAAGCCAAGAATCTGACCGGACTTGATCGAGATGATCGGTTGGTAATGCAGTCGCAATTGTCCGGAGGCAATGGCAACTTTGAATTCGTTGGCCATCTTGATGGCGTGCACCACATTGATCTGCTCGGCGTATTCCTTTTCCAGCAATTCCGGCGATGGCATGTCGGGAGAATCACTGGAAAGCATTTGCGAGCGGCGCAGTATGTCGCGATAGCGCATGAGTATTACTTGGGCAATGAGACGGACGATCGGGTTGGCACCGCGGACACTGCGGGCGAAGTCGTCCTTGGTGATCTCAAGAAGTTTGCAATTTTCCAGTGATCGAATTGTGGCACTGCGTGGCTGATTGTCCACGATGGCCATTTCGCCAATGATACTGCCAGGGCCACGGGTACCCATATTGAGAATATGGCCATCGTCCTTTTCAACGACGATGCCCACACGGCCTTCCTGAATGAAGTAAGCGCATGTCCCTGTGTCCCCCTGAGCCATGATCACTTCGCCGGCCTTGAAGAACTTTTCAGCTTTCAGAGTATCCATACTGTGCTGCACCTTGA
>CAYWMC010000200.1:0-5103 GCA_964459345.1 uncultured Klebsiella sp.
GCGCTGCGGCTGCCCGGACGAGGCCGGGCGGCCAGCTGAACGGCTGTCTGTCGAATAGCTTGTCGCACGCCCACGATTTTCAGCGCCACTGCCTGCATTACCACGATCAGCATATGGACGGGGATTCGCACTGCGCGAAGCACCTCGAACTTGCAGCGAAGGCTGTTGTGATGGGCAATGTCTTTTACAACCTGATTGAAATGGTGATGGGCTCGGAGATCAATGGCAGCCTGATGCATATTGGCCGAGCGCAGCAGGATGCCAAGAGGCTATCCTCTGCGCAGCCCGCAACGCTGGCGTTTGAGCGCAGCACGGATACACAATCAATAGTTGACTGAATTACTCGGGTTTCGCCATAATCCTGCCAGCTCGTGAGCTGCGAGTCTTCCTCTAACTGATGGTGTCCCAATGTCCGCAGTCCAGTCCCATGATCCAATGATCATCTCCATGACGCAGAATGCGGCAAACAAGGTCAAGACCCTGATTGCCGAAGAGGGCAATCCAAAGCTCAAATTGCGGGTATTTGTCACGGGCGGGGGATGTTCTGGTTTTCAGTATGGCTTCAGCTTCGACGAGGCCGTCAATGAGGATGATTCCATCATCAGCAACCACGGCGCGGAAATGCTGGTGGATCCGCTGAGTTATCAGTATCTGACGGGGGCTCGGGTTGACTACGTCGAGGGGCTGCAGGGCGCCAAATTTGTCGTCAACAACCCTCTGGCAGCAACGACCTGTGGCTGCGGATCATCCTTCTCAGTGTAAGTCTCTATACTCGGCCGTTTCGTTTTCATAGATTCCCCCCAGTATGCAGGCGCGCCGCGCACCAGTCACAGTGCCGGTGGCAATCGGTTCGCCCAGCCACGCCTTGCGCGCCATCCAGGCGAAGGCAACGCCCTCGACCCAGTCAGGGGAAAGTCCAGCCAATTCGCTTGAAATGACATGGGCAGACGGAATCATCTGCTCCAGAGTCGCCATCAGTGCCTTGTTGTGTGCTCCGCCACCGCACACAATGACTTCTTCGATGCCGTGAGCGGCCCAGTCCACACTGCCAGCGATGCTGCGAGCGGTGAATGCAAGTAGGCTTGCTTGTACGTCTTCGTCACTTAGAATCTTGAAGCCATCGAGCTTTTCCTCCAGCCACGCCAGATTGAACAATTCACGGCCGGTGCTCTTCGGGGCGGCTTTTGCCAGGAAAGGCTCCGCGAGCAATGCGTCCAGCAGTGCAACATCAACCTCGCCCGACGAGGCCCATTGACCAGATTGATCGTAGGGCAGATTACGCTTGAGCCTTATCCAGGAGTCCATCAGTACATTGCCTGGTCCTGTATCGAAGCCGACGATTTCAGGTTGTAAATCTGACTTCAGCAACGTGATGTTGGCAATTCCGCCAATATTCAGAATTGCTCGGCGCTTACCGCTACTGCCGAAAAAATCCTGATGAAACAAAGGGGCAAGGGGGGCGCCTTGTCCCCCTGCTGCCATATCCTTTCTTCGAAAATCCGCAACAGTGCTGATGTTGGTGAGGTAAGCGATTGTGTTTGGGTCGCCAATCTGAAGAGTAAAGGGATTCTCGCCCTGAGGATGATGCATCACGGTCTGACCATGGCTGCCTATTGCAAGAATGTCCGTTGAGGAAAGAGACGCTTTGCGCAGCAATTGAGTGACAGCCTTGGCAAAGAGGCGCCCCAATGCGATGTCTGTTTCGCCAAGCAAACGAAGCGTCACAGGCTCCTGGGAGCAAAGGCGCAGAATGTTGTCTCGCAGATCTTCCGGGACTGGCTCGCTGTGGACTGCGGTGAGGCGAGGTGGATGATTGGCAAAATCCACTACAACGGCATCAATGCCATCGATACTGGTGCCGGAGAGCAATCCCACGAAGTATTCATGAGGAACCATAGATGAGCTCATAGCCAGTGATGCCGCGAAATCTGGATGGTGGGGTGTCGCTCTTCAGCGCGTCTGTGACGTGGCGCTGGTACCTGAGTTCATGGACAGGAGCCTGGTGTCTGCCTTTGACTTGTGCAGTTTGTCGAACAGCTCGCGGGTTTGGGCTTTGAATCGGGGCAATTCCAAAGGGGATAAGGCAATTGCCTGCGGAAGCTGTTCAGTAATGGTACGCGGATCCTTGTGTACACCATTGACCAGGAATTCGTAATGCAGGTGCGGCCCGGTAGAGCCCCCAGTTGTCCCAACATAGCCGATTATCTGGCCTTGCCGCACGCGGGCCCCTTTCTTAATGCCGGTCGCATAGTCATTCAGATGCGCATACTTGGTTTCAAAA
This sequence comes from uncultured Klebsiella sp., assembly GCA_964459345.1. Taxonomy (GTDB): domain Bacteria; phylum Pseudomonadota; class Gammaproteobacteria; order Pseudomonadales; family Pseudohongiellaceae; genus UBA5078. The sequence goes on from CAYWMC010000200.1 coordinate 2,282, forward strand.
CTGCCGCCATGCTGCAGCACTATCAGTTTGCCGAAAGATCCGCTGCGTGCCGCCCAGGTAACAGTACCGTCGCTCGTAGCACGGACTGGAGTTCCACGAGGCGCCGCATAGTCAGTGCCGCGATGCGCGCGGATAGTGTTCAGAATTGGGTGTTTGCGTGCGAGATTGAAATTTGAACTGATGCGGAATACGTCAAGGGGGGTGCGAAGGAAGGCCTTCTGCATGCTTTCGCCGTCTTGATTGTAGTAGCCGGTTTCTCCTGCTTCGTTCGTGTATCTGACTGCGACGAACTGTTCCCCTTGATTGGTAAATTGTGCTGCAAGGATCTCGCCGTTGCCGATGAACTCGTCGTTTAGGTATTGCTCTTCATAAATAATGCTGAAGTTGTCGCCTTCGCGTGTGTCCAGTATGAAATCGATCTCACCGCCGAATATGTCAGCCATTTCCATGATGGATGCTGCAGGAATATCAGCCCGCTGACCTGCCATGAAAAGGCTGTCCGTAATAACGCCTTCTTTCAATACAGGCACTATTTCCGCGGACAGAAGAATAGGATCTACGGCGTATCCTTCGCTATTGCGGGTGAATACATAGCCTTCCAATGGAGACTTCAAGACTCGCAGCTTTGCCAGTTCTCCAGGTTCGGGAATATGGAAGCTTAGCTCGTACCCGGGGTAGAGTCTGTCCAGGACCTTGGCTTCGTCACTGCTGTTGAGAACGCGGTACATGTCTTGGGCGCTCAGACCAACTCTGCCAAAAATCTCCGACAGATTGTCACCTGCTTGAACTTCAAAACTTGTCCACGCTGACTCAACTTGATCTGAATTGCTCGCGCCAATCACTTCATCACGCAAGAAAGCATTGGTGCTGGCGCCCGACAGTGCGCGAGAAAGAGCATTGGGTCCTACTTGAATTGGACTGCTTGCCCTTGCTCCATGAGCGGATTCCTCCGGAGCGAAAACCAGAGTCAGAACCAGGGCCAAGCTCAAATAGCTTGCAAGCGCCAGGTGTTTGCGGGGGTAGTGAGTGCTTAGAAAGCACCTCGCTGCAGTGAAAAAGCCCATGTAATTTATGACGTGCAAACTCTTTTTATGATTGGCGCCTGTGGTGAATATCAGGCATGCGAGCTATGGATTCTTATGAGTTTTCATATGTAGGTCAAGTCTTATTCCCATTACTAGTGTAAAATTCCGAGCCCGATCCGAGAGGCCTGTCTGCTTGCGATTGCCAGGGATATTCTGGGGTCGGCATGGAGAGGCGGCAGTCTCAATGGCTATTAATGTGCTTATTTTCGGAGAGTCGTTGTGACATCCAGTACTTTTGACATTATTGATGATCTGGAGCGCCGGGGCTTGGTTGCACAGATGTCCTCAGGGGAGGAGCTGACGTCGATTCTGCGTTCGCCTCGCACTCTATATGCGGGATTCGATCCGACAGCAGAGAGTTTGCATATCGGCAATCTTGTTCCTTTGCTCGCGTTGCGTAGATTCCAGCTTGCGGGTCATCGGCCGATCGCGTTGGTGGGCGGAGCGACCGGGCTTATAGGCGATCCCAGTTTCAAGGCGTCTGAGAGGCAGCTCAATTCCAACGAAGTAGTAGAAGGATGGGTTGATCGAATCAAGTCACAGGTTTCCAGGTTCATAGATTTCGACGCGGGCAGCTCGGGTGCGATCGTTGTGAACAATCTCGATTGGGTGCGTGATGTCAACGTACTCGATTTTCTTCGAGATGTTGGAAAACACTTTTCTGTCAATTCAATGATTCAGAAGGATTCGGTCAAACAGCGATTGGATAGAGATGGTTCGGGAATATCTTTCACAGAGTTCACCTACATGATTCTTCAGTCCTACGATTTTTCCGAACTGTACAAGCGTCATGGTTGCATTCTGCAAATTGGTGGGAGCGATCAGTGGGGCAATATTACTGGTGGAATTGATCTAACGCGTCGTATTCACCGAGCGCAGGTTTTTGGCCTTACAATTCCTTTGGTTACCAAGGCTGATGGGCAGAAGTTTGGTAAGACTGAGACAGGGTCGGTATGGCTGGATAGCAGCAAGACATCTCCATATGCTTTCTACCAATTCTGGCTTAATGCTGCAGATGCAGATGTATACAGGTTTCTGAGGTTCTTTACTTTCCTCGCGCCAGAATCAATAAACGAGATTGAAATTGCAGATCGCTCTACACAAGGAAGGCCTCAGGCGCAAGGAATACTGGCTCGCGAGGTCACAAGATTGGTGCACGGTGAAAGCGGAGTAGAAGCGGCTGAGCGAATCAGTGATGCGCTTTTCTCTGGAGAGCTTGCAAGATTGCGTCCTGAGGATTTTGAACAGTTGCGACTAGATGGGTTGCCGTCGTCTAGTGTTGCACGTGACTCTATTGGTATCGTGGACGCTCTTGTGTCTACCGGCCTAGCTGCATCGAATAGAGTTGCTCGGGAGTTCTTGGTAAACAATGCTGTTAGCGTTAATGGAGAGAGAGTTCTTCTTGAGTCGCTTGTATTGAGCGGCTCAAATGCGCTTTTCGGGAAGTATCTTTTGTTGAAGCGGGGAAAGAAGTTGTTCCATCTTTTGTGCTTCTAATTGAAGTGTTTTGTCGACCAGGCTTTAGATGGAAAATACTTCTTGCCAGATTCCAAGCCTGTGCCATAATGCGCGCCCTTGAACGAGATTGCCTCGGAAAAGGTATTAACAAGTCTGTTCAATTTTATTTGTTTATTTTTTGAATAGTGCTTGCCAATGAATTGGTCTTGCGTATAATACGCGGCCTCCCAACCACGAAGGTTGGTGAAAAAGTTCTTTAAAAAGTAGAGATTAAGTAAT
>CAYWMC010000201.1:0-5060 GCA_964459345.1 uncultured Klebsiella sp.
GAATCCGACAACTACGAGATCGGCATCCGCACCAATCAGCCTGAGTACTACGCCGCCGTGGCGCTGTATGTCACGCAGTTCGACAACCGTCTGCAGGCCTTCACGGTGCCCCTGGCCGGTGCGCCCGGCGGCACGGAGACCTTCTCGCAGAACGTGGGCGGCGTGAGCTCCTACGGGGCCGAACTGACCGGTTCCTGGAAGCCGGAGGCGCTGGGGGGCCAGATCTATTTCAACTCCAACCTGACGCTGAACAACACCACGTTCGACAACAACTATCAGGTCTTCACGGCCGGCAACACCACGACACCGCGCACCGTGCTGATCAAGGACAATGACGTGCCGGACAGCCCGAAAGTGATGTTCACGGCAGGCGTGACCTGGGAACCGACGTCCTGGCTGGTAGCCAACCTGTCGGGCAAGTACACCGACAAGCGCTACAGCAACTTTACGAACACCGAAGAAGTGGAGGCCTACACCGTGTGGAGTGCCTACGTGGACATCGGCGACGGCATGGAGCTGGGCCCCCTGAAGCAGCTCAAGGCCCGCGTGAACGTTGACAACCTGTTCGACGAAGACACGCTGGCCTTTACCAACACGGCAACGGAAGGCCCTGCGTCCTTCCGCCCCTTGTCTCCGCGCACGCTGCAAGTCTCGTTCATGGCGGAATTCTGAGACCGTTCTTCTGAAAGCCCGCGCTGCTGCGCCTCGCCTGTCGGGACTTGTGCTCGCAAGTCTCGATAGGCGAGAATCCCGCCCCACCTACAGCGCTCGCTTTTCGGACCAACAACAATGACAAGTCTACTGGCCGTTGCCCCGGCTCTTCTGGCGCTGATCCTGGCGTTTACCACCCGACGGGTAATCCTGTCCCTGCTCAGTGCCGTGTTTCTGGGCTTTCTGATCCTGAATCACTACAACCCCCTGAATGCCGCCATCGCCCTGTACCGCGAAGGCATCTTCCAGCAGCTGGAAGGCACCAATGCCCAGGTGGTGATCGTGATCACCATCATCTCCGGGTTCATCTATCTGCTGGAAGCCTCCAACACCATGCGGGCGTTTTCGCAGCTGCTTGGCACCCATGTGACATCGCCAATGAAGCTCAAGCTCAGCACCTTGTTCTCGGGCATCGTGATTTTCTTCACCGACTCCGGCAACTCGCTGATTCTGGGGCCGGTCTACCGCCCCGTGTACGACAAGCTGAAGATCTGCCGCGAGAAGCTCGCCTTCTACATCGACTCCACCTCTTCGCCCGTGTGCGTGCTGATTCCCATCATCAGCTGGGGCGCCTACACCATGGGCCTGATGGAAGACTCCTATGCGGCGCAGGGCATCGAGAAGGATGGATTCGAAGCCTTCCGGGAAGTCTGGTTCTATCAGCTGTACCCGCTGCTGACGCTGGTGAGTCTGGTGTTCATTGCGCTGTTCAATGTCTACATCGGCAAGATGCGCGACGTGCAGCAGCGCTATCTGGCCGGGACGCACACGTACGAGGACACGAGCGGCACGCTTGCGCCATTGAGTCCCGCCCTGCAGCAGCACGGCACCAAGGTGGTGGCGGCGGCCCTGGGCACGCTGTTCGCGTCGATGCTGCTGCTGTTTACGTACTTTGTCATCCGCAATGGCATGCTCGACGGCGCCACCATCCGCATAGCGCTTGCCTTGTCGTACACCATTGCCACGCTGACGACCATTTTCGTGCTGCACCGGCTGGCCATCTTTGATTTCAGCAGCAGCTCGAAGTCCTTCGTCAACGGCATGGGCAGGATCATGCCGATTCTGTGCATTCTGATTCTCGCCTGGACACTCAGCGATGTGATGGTGCAACTCGAAACTGGCGAGGCGATTGCCCTGATGCTGGACAGCGTGAACTTCCCGTCGTGGATGCTGGCCAGTGTCATCTTCGTGGTGGGCGCGGGGCTCTCGCTGGCGACAGGCTCGTCGTGGGGCACCTTCGCGGTCATCATTCCCATCGTGGTCACCACCGCCTTTGCGCTGGATGCTCCCGTCGCCGTGTGCCTGGGCGCGGCGCTGAGCGGCGGCCTGTTCGGCGATCACACCTCGCCCATTTCCGACACCACTGTCCTCTCGTCGATGGCTTCCGGCGTCAATCACATTTCCCATGTGGAAACACACTTCCCGTACGCGATGATCACCGCCGTGCTGTCATTCTTCGGTTTCATGCTGGCATCGCTGCTGGCACAGGGCGGCTCGGCCATGCCCTTCATTCCGGTTCTGATCATGGCGGGGGCTGCGGGCGTCGCGTACTTCCTGCTGTCACGCAGCAGGCTGGCGGCGCTATGACACAGCCCTTGCTCTGGTTGCGAAAGGAAGACAAGGCCGGCGAGCACCGCGTGCCCCTGACACCCGCGGGTGCCCGCGAACTGGTGAACGCCGGTGTGCAGGTGATTGTGGAGAATTCCGACAACCGCATCTTTGCCGACGCGCAGTATGCAGAGGCGGGCGCGCAGCTGACGACGCTGCACTGGGCTCAGGCTCCTTCCCATGCCGTCATCATCGGCCTGAAAGAGCTGGAAGACGGCGTCTCGCCAATCGCCCACCGCCATATCTATTTTTCACACACCTTCAAGGGGCAGAGCGGTGCCGCCGACGTGCTGGCACGCTTCGCCTCTGGTGGCGGCAGCATTCTTGACCTGGAGTTCCTGGCAGACGATCAGGACCGACGCATCGCCGCCTTCGGTTACTGGGCTGGCTACGCAGGCGCTGCCGTCGGGCTGCTGGGATTGCTGCACTACCGGGCCGGCCCGCCACACAAGGGCGGCGACTTCCCGCCGCTGCGCGCCTTTGCCAGCCGGCAGGCTTTGCTCGCGGCCCTGCGCGCGGCCTTTGGCAGCCAGACATGCAAGGTCATGGTGATGGGCGCCCTGGGGCGATGTGGACGGGGTGCAATGGATCTGTTGACCGAGCTGGACGTCGGGATCGAGATTACTGCCTGGGACAAGCCGGAGTTCGACGCGGCAAGCAAACCCATTGCCGACATCATCGCGCACGACATGTTTGTGAACTGTGTGTACCTGCGGGAGAAGATTGCGCCGATGATCACGCCGGATCTGCTGCGGGCCAACACCCGGCTCAGCATCATCAGTGATGTGAGTTGTGACCCCAACAATCCCAACAATCCGATCGCCGTGTATGACGCGATCACGTCGCTGCAGTCCCCGTTCCGGCGTGCCTGGGGCAGCGAGGAGCACCCGGTCTATCTGCAGGCCATCGACCACCTGCCGACGCTGCTGCCACAGGAAGCCTCTGAGGAATTCGCGGCTGCCCTGCTGCCACATCTGCGGGAATTCTTGCTGGCAGACACGCTGCCACCGGTGTGGCAGCGCGCCAGTGAACACTATCGCAAGGCCTGCGTTTCCTATGGCATTGCCACTGGCATGGTGCCCGTCCAGCCCATTTCCGGGACCTGAGCGGGCACTGCCCTGCGCTTACTGCTGCAGTCCGGCAACCCCGGCTGCGGCAATCTGGGCGTCCTGGCTGGCCTGCACGCCCGAAACGCCCACGGCGCCCAGGGTCACACCATCCACCACTATCGGCACGCCGCCTTCCATCAGCACGTATTCTTCCGACACGCTCATGAACGCCGGGCGATTCGGGATCATGGTTTCCAGTGCCTGTGAGGGCCGGCGGAAGGCTGCCGCGGTGCGCGCCTTGCCGATCGCGATGTCGATGCTGGCGGACTGGGTATTGTTCAGACGCTGCAGACTGATCAGGTGACCACCGTCGTCCACCAGGGCAATCACCACGTTCCAGTTGTTGGCGCGTGCTTCGGCTTCCGCGGCGGCCATGATGTTCTTGGCGGCGGCATCGGTCAGCATCTTGCGATCGGCGAGTTGCGCCTGCGCCACCATGGGCAGTGTCGCGAGTGCACCCAGTGCGAGTACGGCGAGTCTGGAACGGAATATCTTCATGCTTGCTTCTCCTTGTTGATGGACAGATCAAAATAGAACGTGGCCCCGTGGCCCACGACTGACTCGAAGCCTATCCGACCCTGCATGCGCTCCACAAGCTCGCGCGAGATGGCCAGCCCCAGCCCGGTGCCACGTTTGCGGCGAGTGTCGGAATTGTCTGCCTGCGAGAACTTCTGGAAGATGTGGTCGCGAAACTCTTCCGGCACGCCCTGGCCGTCGTCTTCCACCGCCACTCTCACCCAGTCGCCCTGTCTGCGGACACGCACGCGAACGGTGCCGGACGCCGGTGAAAATTTCGCGGCATTGGAGAGCAGATTCGTCATGACCTGATGCAGTCGCTCGGCGTCCACGTCCACACGGACATTGTCCTCGCGCTCGACAATGACTTGCTGCACGCCGAACTGGTCAGCGAAGGACTGGTTCTCGCGCACGGAGGTCTCGATGACTGGCATCAGCGGCTGCGTCGTCAGCGTGACCGTGAGCTTGCCGGCCACCAGTTGCTCCATGTCCAGCAGATCGTTGATCAGGTAGGTCAGGTGCTGACTGTTGCGGTACGCGATACTCAGCATCTGCCGCACATCCTCGGGAAAACTGCCGAGAGCGCCGCCTTCCAGCAGGCTCAGTGCACCGGCGATGCTCGTCAGCGGGGTGCGCAGCTCGTGGCTGACAGTGGAAAGAAACTCGCTCTTGATCTGCTCGGCGCGCTTGCGTTCACTGACATCCTCAATGATGGACCAGATCAGACGCCGTCCTGACTCTTCCTTCAGCATCATGCCGTTGAGCACGACAGGATAGCGACTGCCGTCCTTGCGAATGTATTCCTTCTCATAGGGGCCATAGCGCTCGAATTGCCTGAGATACTGCAACTGCAAGGCCTCAGCTTCTGCATACTCAGGTGGCGTGATGTCCCGGTAACTCATCTTGAGGAACTCTTCACGGGAATAGCCACCGGGTGCCAGCAATGCGTCATTCACATCGAGAAAGGCGCCGGTGGCGTAGTCATTCAGGGCAATCCCTACCGGAGAGAACTCGAAGAGTCCCCGCAGTCGCGCCTCGCTCTCCAGCAGGGCAATCTCTGCGTTGTGCTGCTCCGTAACGTCTGTGTGGGTGCCATACATCAGCAGGGGTTTGCCG
>CAYWMC010000202.1:0-5059 GCA_964459345.1 uncultured Klebsiella sp.
TCAAGCCTTCTCTGCATAATGAATTTCCAGGGGAACCCGGGACTGGTGCAGCACAGCGCGCACCGGCAGGCCGGAAACCGAGCCCGGTGTCATGGCCACTTCCAGCACCTCGCGCTTCTTCGCGCCCACGATATGCAGGAACAAGTGGCCTGCGCCCAGCAAGGTCTGCAGACACAGCGTCATGCGCGGATGGGGCGCCAGGGGCGGACGAATGCCGCAACACACGTGGGGTCCATCGCCAAGCGCCCTCTCCAGCCCCTCGGCAGCCGGAAAGAACGAGGCCGTGTGGCCATCCTCGCCCATGCCCAGCACGGCCACATCCAGAGGCAGCACCTTGCTGCGCAGCCGGGCCTCCACATCGAAACTCGCCAGGAACGGGTCGCCGGCCTCTGTCTTCATGCCAACAAAACGGGCACGGGCGGCATGATTCTGCAGCAGATGACGGCGCACCAGCAGGGCGTTGGAGTCCCCATCCGTTTCGGCCACCCAGCGCTCGTCCACCAGGGTGATGGTGATGCGCGACCAGGGAATGTCGATGACGGACAATGCCTCGAACAGCGTGCGCGGGGTGCTGCCACCGGACACCGCCAGTGTGGCACGGCCCCGCGCCTGCACCGCGTCCGCCAGCACCCGGGCGATCTTCGCCGCCAGCACCGGCACCAGGTCTGCGTTGTGTTCGAACTCCGCCAGCGTCCAGCTCATGCCCTACTCCTGCCAGTTGCGCCCGTCCCGGGCGATCAGGGCGATACTCTCGGAGGGGCCCCAGCTGCCCGCCATATAGGGCAGCGGCCGCAGCTTCGACTTGTGCCAGCCGGCGGCGATGCCATCCACCCATTGCCAGGCTGCCTCCACCTGGTCGGCGCGCATGAACAGCGTGGAGTTGGCGCGCATCACGTCCAGCAGCAGGCGCTCATAAGCGTCGGGCACGCGGCGGGTGGTGAACACATCAGACAGTGACAGGTTCAGGGACACCAGCTCCAGCGGCACGGCATCGTCCAGGCCCGGCACCTTGTTCAGCAGGTGCAGGCGGATGCCCTCTTCCGGCTGCAGGCGAATGACCAGGCGGTTGGCACTGCCCGAGCGCATCTGTTCGCCGAAGATGGCGTGGGGCACTTCGTTGAACTGGATGACGATCTCGGAGAAGCGCTTCTGCATGCGCTTGCCAGTGCACAGGTAGAACGGCACGCCTGCCCAGCGCCAGTTGTTGATCTGGGCCTTGATGGCCACAAAAGTCTCGGTTGAAGACACCGGCTGTGCCCCCGGTTCCTGGGTATAGCCCGGCACACTCTGCCCGCCGCTGCTGCCGGCCACATACTGGCCACGCACGGTATTGTCTTCCACATCGCGGCGACTCATGGGCGCCAGGCTGCGCAGCACTTTCAACTTCTCGTCGTGCACGGCCCAGGGCGCCAGCGACGCCGGCGGCTCCATGGCCACCAGACACAGCAGCTGCAACAGGTGGTTCTGCACCATGTCCCGCAGCGCTCCTGCCTCGTCGTAGAACTGCCAGCGGCCCTCGGCGCCTACAGTCTCGGCAGCGGTAATCTGCACATGGTCGATGTAATTGCTGTTCCACAGCGGCTCGAACAATGCGTTGGCAAAGCGCATGGCCAGCAGGTTCTGCACCGTTTCCTTGCCCAGGTAATGGTCGATCCGGTAGATCTGGTCCTCGGCAAAAATGGCCGCCAGGCTGGCATTGATCTGCAGGAAGCTCTCGCGGTCATGGCCCAGCGGCTTCTCGATCACGATGCGCATGTTCGGGCGCACCAGCCCCACTGCCCACAGCGACTGGCAGATGGGCGCGAAGATGGCCGGGGGCGTGGCCAGATAGACAATCAGATCGCGGCTGGTGTCGGTGAACACCTCGGTGCGCAGGCGGGCCAGCTCGGCCTCGCTGGTGGCGTTCAGATGCAGGTGGGTGATGCGGCTGCCGAAGCGCTTCCAGACAGCCTCATCCAGCGTCTTTGTGCCGGTCCAGGCCTCGAACTTCTCGCGGATGCGACCCACGAATCCGCCTTCGGGCGCCGGCGTGCGCGAGACGCTGACAATCCGCAGACACGAAGGCAGGCAGGCATCCAGATCGAGGTGGTACAGCGCGGGGTACAGCTTGCGGAATGCCAGATCGCCATCTCCGCCGATAATCAGTATGTCGCAGACCATGAGCGTGCCTTTCAGAGTGGGTATTGATGCAGATCTAGCAACTCCCTTGCCAGCTTTGTCGTTCAGGCATTCTGCCTTGATTCCATGACAGGAAGCCACCTGCCACGGGTGAACAGAATGCATTCATTTCTTGCAGACTTATAATAAGCAAGCTTACTATAAGCTGCATGATGAAAAAGAACTTCGACAAGAGCCTCGGCTTTGCCATCCATGACGTCGCCCGCCTGTTGCGCTGGAGCTTCGACCGACAGTCTGCCCATCTGGGCCTGACGCGCGCCCAGTGGTCCGTGCTGGCCCACCTGAGCCGCACTGACGGCGTGCAGCAGAAAACGCTGGCCCAGGTGATGGACATTACCCCCATCACCCTCGCCCGCCATCTGGACCGCCTTGAGGTGGACGCCTGGATCGAGCGCCGCGACGACCCGGACGACCGCCGCGCCAAGCGCGTGTTCCTGAACGCCAAGGCGCGCCCGATGCTCGATGCCCTGAGCACGCTGTCGCAGAAGGTGCGCGCCACGGCCCTGCAGGGCATCAGCGCCGAGGAAGAAGAACGCTTCATGGATGTGCTGCTGCGCATCCGCGAGAACCTGGCCGCTGGCGGCCACGATTGTGAAACACCCTGCTCCCCTGAAGACCTTGACGAGGAAATCGACCCATGAAAGCCCTGGCGCTCCTGAAAACCCTGACCCTTCTTATCGTGGGACCGGCAGCCATCGCCGGCGTTTCCCTGTGGGTGTACATGCAGGGTGGCCGCTATGTCAGCACCGACAATGCCTATCTGAAGACGGACATCATCGCCATCAGCAGCGAGATCAGCGGCCGCGTGGTGGAAGTCGTGCCCCGGGAGAATCAGCGTGTGACTGCGGGCCAGCTGCTGTTCCGCATCGATGACGAGCCCTACCGCATCGCCCTGGCGAAGGCCGAGGCAGCGCTGGCCAATGTGGCGGGCAGCATCGAGGGCGAGAAGGCCGACTACCGCAATGACTTGCTGCTGGTCAGCAATGCCCAGACCGACGTGGACTACCGCCACAAGGAAATGGAGCGCATTCGCCAGCTGGTGCAGACCCGCGCGATTCCCGCCGCGCAGCTGGATCAGGCCGAGTACGCGTGGCACAGCGCCATGAATGCCATGCAGGCCCGTCGTCAGGACCTGGAAGTCACCCGCGCCAAACTGATGGACCCGGAACTGCCCACCACGGAGCACCCGCGTTATCTGCAGGCGCTGGCCGAGCTGGAAAAGGTGCGTCTGGACATCAGCCGTCTGGAAATCCACGCCCCCAGTGACGGCATTGCCGTGAATGTCTCGGTGCACCCGGGCGAGTACGTGATGGCCGGCGCCCAGCTGTTCAGCCTGGTGGATGATCGCTCGATCTGGCTGGAAGCCAATTTCAAGGAAACCGACCTGACCTGGGTACGCCCCGGCCAGAGCGTGAAGGTGAAGATCGACGCCTTCCCCGACCAGGAATGGGAAGCCCACGTGGAAGGCATCACGCCTGCCACCGGTGCCGAGTTCTCCCTGCTGCCGGCGCAGAACAGCTCCGGCAACTGGATCAAGGTGGTGCAGCGCATACAGGTGAACATCAGCCTGGACAATGCCACCCATGAGCTGCCGCTGTCCGCCGGCATGAGTGCTGTCGTGGACATCGACACCGGCCGTCAGCGCACCCTGCCCTGGATTGGTGGCGGCAGCGCGGATGGCACGGTCGCGGCGCACTGAGCCCCCCGAGGAGCCCCGCCATGGCCACTGCCACACTCACCGCTGCCCCTGCGGCCGCCAGCACGGACAAGGAGTTCCGGTATCGCGGCCTCGTCACGCTGTCGATCATGCTCGCGACGATCATGCAGGTGCTGGACACCACGATCGCCAATGTGGCCCTGCCCCATATGCAGGGCAGTCTGTCGGCTACCCAGGAGCAAGTCACCTGGGTGCTGACCTCCTACATCGTGGCTTCAGCCATCATGACGCTGCCCACCGCCTGGCTGGCCGGACGCTTCGGGCGCAAGAACATCTTCCTGTTCTCGGTGGGCGGCTTCACCCTCACCTCCGTGCTGTGCGGCATGGCCACCTCCATCGAGCAGATGGTGGTGTTCCGCCTGCTGCAGGGCTGCTGCGGCGCGGCACTGGTGCCCCTGGCGCAGGCCACCATGCTCGACATCAACCCGCGTGAAAAACACGGCAAGGCCATGGCCTTGTGGGGAATGGGGGTGATGATCGGCCCGATCCTTGGCCCTACCCTGGGCGGCTGGCTGACCGAGTCCTACAACTGGCGCTGGGTGTTCTACATCAATCTGCCGCTGGGCATCATCGCCTTCGTCGGCATGGCCCTGTTCATGCCGGATTCCGAGCGCTCCAGCCGCGCCTTCGACAAGTTCGGCTTCCTTCTGCTGGTAGTGATGATCGGCAGCGCCCAACTGATGATGGACCGCGGCGAGACCGCCGGCTGGTTCGACTCCCGCGAGATCCTGCTGTACTGCGCGCTGGCCGGTTCCAGCCTGTGGATGTACGTGATTCACACGCTGCGCACCGACAACCCGTTCCTGTCGCCGGCGGTGTTCAAGGACCGCAACCTGGTCACCAGTCTGTTCTTCATCTTCTTCATCGGCATCATTCTGCTGGCCACCATGGCCCTGCTGCCGCCCTACATGCAGAACCTGATGGGCTACCCCGTGCTGGATGTGGGCATCCTGATGGCGCCCCGCGGCATGGGCACCATGGTGGCGATGATGGTGGTGGGCAGGCTGAGCAACCGGGTGGACGCCAGAGCACTGATCCTGTTCGGGCTGCTGTGCACCGCGCTCTCGCTCAATGCCATGACCCGTTTCAGCACCTATGTGCCGCCCTTCTCGCTGGTGTGGACCGGCGCGCTGCAGGGCTTCGGACTGGGTTTCATCTTCGTGC
>CAYWMC010000203.1:0-5044 GCA_964459345.1 uncultured Klebsiella sp.
GTTCACCAGGAAGAAGGGCCCGCCCGGCGCGATGTCCAGTACCAGCTCGGCGCGCTCGCCCGGTGCCAGTGTGATCCGGTCCACTGGCAACGGGCTTTCCAGGAAGGAACTGTCACCGGCGATCAAGGCAAACGTCTGGCCGTCGCTGCGGGCGATGGTGAAGGTGCGGGCATTGGCGGCGTTGAGCACACGCAGGCGTAGCTTCTGCGTGCTGACTTCCAGATAGGGCGCGGCGGTGCCGTTGACCAGCAGCGTCTCGCCCCGCACCCCGCGCATCAGGGCACTCACACTGGTCGGGTACACCAGCGCCCCGTTCTCGTCGAAGCGGCGGTCCTGCAGGATCAGCGGGATATCGTCCACGCCATACTGCGAAGGAAGGTCCAGCGCGTCAGTCTCGGCATTCTCGACGATGATCATGCCTGCCAGCCCACTGTAAACCTGCGGCCCGGTGCGATGGTGCAGGTGCGAGTGATACCAGCAGGTCGAAGCATGCTGATCCAGAGTGAACGCGGCGCGCCAGCGGCCACCCGGCGGGATGATCTGGTGGGGCCCTCCGTCCATGCTGGCGGGCACATGCAGGCCGTGCCAGTGCAGGGTGGTCTCCTCATTCATGGCATTGTGCACGTCGATGGCGATGGGCTCCGCGCAGCGCAGTCGCAGCGTCGGCCCGAGATAGCTGCCGTTGATGCCCAGGGTTGGCGTCTCGAATTCGGCAAAGAAACGCGTCAGGCCGTTCTGAGTCTGCAGGCTGAAACTGCGGGTGCCCTCCTGCAGGTTGCCCTCCAGCAGCTCGGGAATACGCAGGGGGTTCACGCCAGTGGGGCCGGGGGAGATGCCGATGGTCGGGAACTGCGTGCCAGCCACTGTCTGTTCTGGTGGCAGCGGCTCGGGTGCGCGGGGACGCAGCCACGCATAGCCGGCCGCGCCTGTCAGGCCCAGGGCGCCGAGCCCTTTCAGCAGGCGGCGTCTGTTCATGCTTGCGCTCCGCGCGGCCAGTGGGTCATGGCGGGCTCTCTAGACAGCGTCCGCGTGCACGATCGTGCCCACGTGTTCACCCCGCAGGGCACGGGCAATCCGCTCGGGGTGACGGCCATTGATCAGCTGGAACTCACGCACGCTGCGCGCCGTGTCCAGCACATCCAGCAGCGCCTCGTCGAAGGGCAAGGTATCCAGGTTGAGCGCCCGCAGCGCGCTGACGCTGATGCGCTCGATGAAGCGGGCGTCGGGGTTCTTCTTCGGATCTTCCACGTAGAGGCCATCCACATCCTTCACCAGTGTCACCGACTTGCAGCCGAAGCACTCGGCCAGAATCAGACAGCCGGCATCGGTGCGGTGGGGCGGAATCTTGCCGATGGCGGGCGGATGCTCCCACAGCGAATACGGCGGCACGCCATTGAAGATCACACCGGGCACCGCGTGCATGAACAGGGGCAGCAGATGACCGAAGATCTCCGGGGGAATGGCGGTGACGCCGTGGGGGGCCAGCAGGGTGCCCAGAATATGGGCATTGCCAAGCGCATCGGCCACGGACACCTGGGCCAGCACGCCAGTGGGCAGACCCAGGTCCAGGCCAATGGAGAACACATGGCGGCTGCGGGCGCCGGCACCCACGCCCAGAATCAGTTTCTCCGTCTTCAACACGTCCCCCAGCGCGTCGACCACGGGCATGACGACCGCGCGGCCGGCCTCGAGAATCGAGCTGCCACCGATCTTCACCACATGCACATGGGGCAGCATGCGGAACACCGGCGTCTCGGTGCCTGCCATCACGTCCTTGTCCAGCAGGCTCTCCCGCGCCAGCAGAGACTGCATGTGGTGACGCTGATCCGTGTGGATGTCCTTGCTCATGGGCGGCCTCAGTCTGCGGTGATGATCGTGCCCACATGCTCGCCATTGAGCGCACGGGTCAGATTGCCTTCGACAAGGCCGTTGATGATCTGGATGGAGCGGCGGTTGCGCGCATTCTCCATCATGTCCAGCACACTGTGTTCCACCACCACATCCTGCAGGTCCAGCGCGCGCAGTTCGGCCACGCTGATGCGGGGAATGAAGCGCGCGTGCTTGTCCTTCTTCGGGTCGGCGGAGTACAGCCCGTCCTCGTCCTTCACATAGATCATGGAACGGGTGCCGAAGGTCTCGCTCACCAGATAGGCGCCCGTGTCGGTGCGATGCGGCGGGATGCGGCCCACCGCCGGGTTGCGCTGCCAGAAGGTGTAAGGCGGCATGCCGAAGAAGATGGCAGCGCGGCGCTCGGCCAGATACAGCGGCAGCTGCGGAAACTGCGCAGGCTCGATGAAGGGGATGCCGGCATCCGCCAGCAGGTAGTGCAGCATGCGCGCGTTCTGCATGCTCACGAAGGTGCCCAGCACGCTGAGCACGCCGGTGGGCATGCCCAGCTCGATGCCCACGCTGTAGGCATGGCGGGCGCGTGTGCCGGCGCCGGTACCGATGATCATCTGGTGCGCCGGCAGGTTCTCCTTGATCTCGCGGATCAGCGGGTACACGGCACTGCGGCCCCGGTCGATGAAACTCTGTCCGCCAATCTTGATGACATTGGCCTGGGGCAGAATCTGCAGATTGGGGGTGTCACCGGTGCGCGCCAGCAGGGCCTTGTCGGTGAGGTTGCCGGCGACCAGCGCGGCACCGAGTTCTGTCAGCAGAGCATTGTTCATGGAGGCATTTTCCTGCTAGGGGGCGCTGCGACGGCGAGCGACCGGGGCGAATCGTAGTACGAGCAGCGCCGGGGCTGCAATGCGTCGCGGCACTGTCTGGTCCGGCCTGCGCTACAAGTTCACTATGCGACCGCCCGCGGCCTCGGCATCTTCCGGGTCATGGGTGACCATGAGCGTCGGCAGCCCTGCCCGCTGCAGGGTGTTGAAGACCAGGGCACGGACATCGCGGCGCAGGCCGGCATCCAGGCGCGAGAACGGCTCGTCCAGCAGCACGGCATGGGGCTCGGACAGCAGCAGACGCTGCAGCGCCACTCGGGACTTCTGGCCGCCCGAGAGTGTGTCGGGATCACGATCGGCATAGCCTTCCAGCCCCACGGCGGCCAGGGCAGCGTGTACGCGGGCATCCTTGTCCGGCGTCCCCGCCGGCAGTGCAAAACGCAGATTGCCACCCACGGACAGGTGGGGAAACAGCAGTGGGTCCTGAAACAGCAGACCAATGCGACGCTGCTCTGCGGGCAGCGCCAGCACGTCACGGCCGTCCAGCAGCACGCTGCCCGAGCTTTGGAATACCGGCGCCAGAAACCCGGCCACCAGGGCCAGCAGACTGGACTTGCCGGCGCCGGAGGGCCCCATCACCGTCACGATCTCGCCTGCGTTGATGTCCGCCTGCAGCTGCAGCAGCAAGGTGTCGTGCAGGCTCAATCGCACGTCCTGCAGTTGCAGTCTGTGGCGCACGGCGCCTCCCCCTTGATCGGTCACTGACTGTCCCTCATGCCATTGCGATGGCGCCACACAAGGCGCGGTACGTACAGAGCCAGCAGGAAGCCCAGCATCGGCAGCAGGGCCTGCAGCAGCGCCCACACGGCGATGATGCTGCGATTGCCGCCGGAAGCCAGAGCCACCGCCTCGCTGGTGAGCGTCGGCACCCTGCCCGCGCCGGGCAATTGTGTGGCCAGATACTGCCCGACACTGACGGCGATGCCAACTGCGGCGGCGGTCAGAACCGGGCCCAGCAGCAGCGGCAGGCGGATGCGCCAGAAGCTGCGCCAGGGAGTAGCCCCCAGCGTGGCGGCCAGCTGCGTCCAGCGTGGGTCCAGGCGCCGGTAGGCTTCCGACAGCGCCAGAAACACATAGGGCAGGACGAACAGCAGATGGGCGAAGAGCACCAGGCGCCAGTCTGGCACCCAGCGCAGGAACTCCGTGGCCACGATCAGGCCGAACAGGAAGGCAATCTGCGGAATGACCAGCGGCACATAGAGCAGCCACAGGGCAGGCGTGGCCCGGCGGCCGTGGCGCTGCTCGCCCTCCAGCACGGCCACCGCGAGAATCAGTGCGATGGCCGTCGCGGCTGCGGCGATGCCCAGCGTGTTGGCCAATGGTCCGCCAAGCTCGGGCAGCGTGCGGGACCAGGTCTGCACGGTCCAGGCCCCCGGAAGATTGTCGGGAAAACGCCAGAATCCTGCGAAGGAATTCAGCAACAGCGCCAGCAGGCTGCCCAGCGCCAGGCCAGCAGCCAGCCATACACCCAGCGTGCCGGCCACACGAACCGATGCCTCGCCACGCCGGCGCTGCCCTGCCGCCAGCCAGCGTCGTCCCAGCAGCGCCGCCAGTGCCTCGAGTACGCGCCACACCAGCATGGCGAGCGCGGTGACTGCCAGTTGCAGGAGCGCCCCGGCGGCGGCCTGAAAGCGCCAGGCCAGGTCCGGATCGGAGAACCACTGCAGCACGGCCACACTCAGGGTTGCCGGCAACGTAGGGCCCAGAATCATGGCGACTTCCACCGTGGCGCTGGCGAAGGCGATCACGGCGTACACGGGCAGTCTCACCAGCGGGTACAGCGCCGGCAGCACTGTCAGCAGCCAGCCAACCACAGGGCTGTAGCCCAGCGACCGCGCCATGGCCACGCGGCGCTGCGGGTCGCACTGCGGCAGGGCAGCCAGCGCCATGAGCAGCAGAAAGGGAATCTCCTTGATCAGCAGGCCCAGCATCAGACTCAGACCCCAGGGGTCGTTGACGATCAGGGCATCGGGCGGGCGCGTCCACCCTGTCAGCTCCGGGGAGACGAGGCGTGCCAGCAGGCCGGCGGGGGCGATCAGAAAGGCCAGCCCGAACGCGGCGGCGGCGTGGGGAATAGCCAGCAAGGGGGCGACGAGGCGGCGAATCCAGCGCTCCAGTCCGGAGCCGCTGATGCCGGCCAGGAACATCAGCACGATGCTCAGCGCCAGCAGCGGGGTCAGCACGCCAGCCTGGAGGCTGACCAGCACGCTGTCACTCAGCCCGGGGCTGGCAAACAGCGCCTGCCAGTGCTGCAGGGTGAAGGCATTGCCACCCAGCGCCGGCAGATAGCCGAAGGCCGGCAGCACGGTCAGCCC
>CAYWMC010000204.1:0-5038 GCA_964459345.1 uncultured Klebsiella sp.
GAGTACAGCAGGTGCAGCACCGCGTGCTCGACACCGCCCACGTACAGATCGACAGGCCCCCAGTACTTCTCGGCAGCCGGGTCGAAGGGCAGCTTGTCGTTGGTGGGGTCCATATAACGCAGGTAATACCAGCAGGAACCTGCCCACTGCGGCATGGTGTTGGTCTCGCGCAGCAATTGTTCGCCGTCGAGTTCGACCTTCATCCAGTCTTCGGCGCGCGCCAGCGGCGGCTGACCATCGGCCGTCGGCTTGTATTCACTCAGTTCCGGCAGGGTGATGGGCAGATCGGCATACGGCACTGCACGAATCTCGCCTGTGGCCGGATTGTGCAGAATCGGGAAGGGCTCGCCCCAGTATCGCTGCCGGGAGAACAACCAGTCGCGCAGCTTGTAGGTAGTCTCGCCCTGACCCAGCCCCTTTTCCTCCAGCCAGGCGATCATCTTCGCCTTGGCCTCGGGGGTCTGCAGCCCGTTGAGGAAACCGGAGTTCACCGCCACGCCTTCTTCGGCATGGGCAGCCACGCTGACATCGCCTCCCAGCACCACTTCGACGATGGGCAAACCGAAGGCCTTCGCAAATTCGTAATCCCGCTCATCGTGCGCGGGCACTGCCATGATGGCGCCCGACCCGTAGTCGGCCTTCACATAGTCGGCAATCCACACCGGCACCGGCAGACCGGACACCGGATTGATGGCAAACGCGCCAGTGAAGACGCCTGTCTTTTCCTTGGCGGCGGCGGTCTCTCGATCGAGGTCGCTGATGTTCTTCACGCGCTGCACATAGCTCGCAACGGCGTCGCGCTGGGCTGGCGTCGTGATCTGCGCCACCAGGGGATGCTCGGGAGCCAGCACGCAGAACGTCGCACCGAACAGCGTATCGGGGCGCGTGGTAAAGACTTCGAATTCCGCGTCATGCCCCTGCAGCGCGAAACGCACCCGGGCGCCGATGGACTTGCCGATCCACTGCCGCTGCATCTCGATGATGCCGGCCGGCCAGTCCAGTTCGTCCAGATCATTGAGCAAACGCTCGGCATAGGCGGTGATGCGCAGCATCCACTGCCGCATCATGCGACGCTCTACCGGGTCACCCGTCTCGACATAGCGGCCGTCCTGCACTTCTTCGTTGGCAAGCACGGTGCCCTGCGCCGGACACCAGTTCACCGGCACTTCGGCGAGGTAGGCCAGATCCTGCTCGTACAGCTTCAGGAATATCCACTGCGTCCAGCGGTAATAGTCGACCTTGCTGGTATCGATCTCGCGCTTCCAGTCATAGGAAAGGCCAAGGCGCTTGATCTGGCCGCGGAAATTGCTGATGTTTTCCTGCGTGATGACCGCCGGATGGCGCCCTTCGCGAATGGCAGCGCGCTCGGCAGGCAGGCCGAAAGCATCCCAGCCCATCGGATGCAGGACATTGAAGCCATTCATGCGCTTGTAGCGCGCGATGATGTCCGTTGCCGTATAACCTTCGGGATGCCCCACATGCAGGCCGGAGCCGGACGGATAGGGAAACATGTCCAGTACGTAGTACTTGGGTTTGCTGAAGTCTGCATTCGACACGCTGAAAGTGTTGTGCGTGTCCCAGTACTGCTGCCATCCCGGCTCGATTGCCGAGGGATTGTATTTCTTGCTCATGGTTGTTGCCGGAGAATTTCCTGAGTCGATGAATCACTTCAATCGGTTGATAAATTTGCAAAAATTGGAAGCGGAGGATAAACCACCTCCCGCTTTATTACAATTTTGCCAGAAGGCTTCCGGCACTCGGAGAAGGCATTTCAAAAGAATATTTTCGCGCCGCCTTTGACAAGCCAATCAACAGGTCTAGAATGGCGCCATGTCACAATCTTTTACAAAACTTTGCTGACATGCCCGAAACTCACTGGATGACACTTGCGTGAAGCGTCTGCTGCCCCTGATCACCGCGTTCATTCTTGCACTGTACCTGATGGTCCCGGGCGACTTTGCTTCGCGTGAAGACACTTCAGTGGCAGCGGTCACCGAGCTTCAGGATGATGTTGTCTACAACAACCCCAGGCAGGACGATCATGCCCTGGTGCCCGTCGAAGTCGCGATTTCTCTTCTCGCCATTGCTGCCAGTGGTCCGCAGTCCGAGCGTGTCGAGAACGCTGTTTATCGCCCTTCCGTTCCAAATATCCGCGATCCGCCATTTTCCCGCATCATCTGATGTTTTCAGCGTTCTGAACCCAGTGCATTCCAGCGTTGCCCGAATTGCGTAGCGCGTGGCGACAGCTTTGCTGCGCCGCGCCATCCTGCTTCGGGATGCTCTGAGTTCCTTGTTCGTTTCATCACTGCATACAGCGGGAGCAGATCATGCAAACCATTTCTCTTTTTTCAGTTAGCGATATTGCACACCTGGTACAGCCGGAAGAGTTTCATGAACTCAACATGGCATCGCCGGCACTCGAGATATTCACCGACTTCAAGAAACACATTCCCCTCAGCATTGAAGGCTCGGTGCCAGCGGTGGATGTGGAAATACTGATGCGCAAGGCCCACGTGAAAATGAAGCTGGTGGTCGACAGCAGCAACGAGTTCATCGGCACCATCAGCCTCGACGATCTCGACGAGCAGCACTTCATGACGCGGATTGCAGCAGGATTCGCGCGACATGAGATTCAGGTCTGCGACCTCATGACGCCGAAAGAGCGCATTCTTGCGCTCAGCCTGGACGATCTCGAGCGCGCGAGCATCGGCGATGTGATCAAGACTCTGCAGAAGCAGGGGCAGCAGCATTGCCTGGTGGTGGACCGCAGCGGCAAGCAGATTCGCGGCCTGATATCCGCGAGCGATGTCGCACGCAGACTGCACATCCCCATCCGCATCGAGCGCATTCCAAGTTTCGTCGATATTTTCAGTTCTGTACGGCGACCGGCCGCGTGAGTCACGTCACGTAGTGCCGGTTTTTTTGCCGGGGTGTGTCCTGCAAGAGGCCACCCCGGATTTTTTTATTCGAATGCAATTGCCTGATAATGAATGCACATAGTGGGGAGCTCCGGCACCTTGTCGAACTCCATGCGCTCTGTTGACGTGCCGGACGCTGTTGGTGCTGTCAGAAACATCACCCGGTTGCGCAGCTCGATGGTACCGCTGCCCCAGTCCATTCCCGATGGGACGAACTCCTTGCCATAAAGACTGAAGAATCGCACTGGCGTCCATTGGATCGCGCCTGATGCCGCGATCTGCCCCGTCGCAAACAACACATGCAGATCAGGCATGATGCGACACTGGTAGACCCGATTCTGCGCGTCGACCTGTACGAAGGTAAAATTGCGCAGGTATTTCCAGGTGCCTTGCAGTGTAGGTTCAGCGCTCTGGGCCTGGGCCGCAGACCAGGGCAGACTCAGAGCTGCCAGCAGGGCAATGCTTGTCTTCTTCACGACATGATCTCCTTCAAGGATGTGCAGGGGTTCGACAACACAGTTTGCCATGCTCACCGACTTGGCGTCGCAATTCAAGCAGCGTCCTTCCCCCCTGTTCGTGGTTAGACTTGCCCTGGCCGTTGGGCTACTCTTCCGGAAAATTCGCTCAGGATATCCCGCCATGCGTACTGTCCCGCCCCGCCCTCCGCACACCCTGCACAAGCACCCGCTATGCAATACCGCAAGCGCTCTGCTCATCACCATGACGCTGACCAGCCTGCCAGCGGCTGCCCAGAATGTCGGGGGCACACCGTTGTATGGCAATGACACGCTGACCTCCGGATTCAGTCCCGACCCGCACGTCATTGCCGTCAATGCCGGCGGGCCCGACAGTGCCGACGACAATGGCGCGAGCTGCACGGGGTATATCGCCGCCGAGCAACCGGACTATCGTGTCAACTATGCCAGTGGCACCTACAAGCTGGGCGTCTTCGTGCGCTCGTCGACAGACACGACGCTGATCATCAACGCACCGGATGGCAGCTGGCACTGCAATGACGACTTCAGTCAGCTCGATGCCTCCAGCCCGGGAATCGTGTTCGACTCGCCGGCTTCCGGTCAGTACGACATCTGGGTGGGAACCTACGGCAGCGATGCAGCAGGCACCGAGGCGCAACTGGTGCTGACGGAACTCGAAGCATCGCAGTGGCAGACGATGGCGCTGCCCGACGTCGAGGTGGACTATACCGCCGCACTGGCCGGGCTTGCCGCGGAGCTGACTGATCTGCTGCTCGAAGGCGAGGACACCACGGCACTGGACGGCAGGCTGGAAGCGACGGACGCCACACTGCCAGGCTATGGTTATGCCGACACCTATACTTTCGAAGGCGAGGCGGGTCAGCTGGCAATTGTGGATCTGCAATCGAGCGACTTCGACACTTACCTGCTGCTGCGCTCGCCCGGTGGCGAAGAGTTCACCAACGACGATTATGAAGGCAACACCTCGCGCTCGCTGCTGAACATGGCGCTGACCGAGTCTGGCACCTGGGAGATCATCACCTCCAGTTTCATGGGCGATGAAACCGGCACCTATACCCTGAACCTGAACGTGGACGCTGGTGGCTCGGCACTTGCGGATGCGGGCCCCCGCAGCGAAACGGGCAGCCTGTCTGCCGGTGACGAGACGCTGGGAAGTGGCGAGTATCGCGACATCTACGAGATCGAAGGGCGCCCCGGGCAGCAATTGCGCGCCGAACTGCGCTCGGACGACTTCGACACCTTTCTGATTCTGCAGGCGCCTTCCGGCGAGACTGTCGAAAATGACGATGCGGACTCCACCAGCCGCAGCCTTATCGAGACAGAGCTTTCCGAGCTGGGCACCTACCGTGTCGTGGTGACTTCCTTTGAAGTTGGCAGCACCGGAGACTATGCGCTGGATATCGCCCAGGACGTCAGCGCTCCTTCGTCCACAGAGGCGTCGCGGGACGTGGTGAGTCTGAGCATCGGCGAGAACACCAGCGGCAGCCTGAGCAGCACGGACGTGGTCTCGGAGAGCGGCATGTTCGAGGACGCCTACTCTTTTACTGGCAACGCGGGTGACACGCTGCGCATCAGCCTGCGCTCGTCGGAGTTCGACACCTATCTGCGGCTGATCACGCCCGC
>CAYWMC010000205.1:0-5006 GCA_964459345.1 uncultured Klebsiella sp.
GCGTGTCCGCAAAGGTCGCCCCGGCAACTCAACCCGTTATCGGAGCACCACTCGCGGGCAGGCCCGCTCCCACAGTGTGTGGGGGGGAGGATTTACAGCGGCTTGATCGACACGTTCCGAAACTGAACCACACCCCGCGCCCACTGCAGCGCAATCGGCCCACTCGCAAACTGCCCATCCATCGCATGCACCGTCTGCACGCCATTGAGCACCACCGTCATGTGCTCGCCATCCATGGTGATCTGATAGGTGTTCCACTTGCCACCCGCTTTCGGGAAGGGCTCGGCCACCGGCGCGATGTGCACGATGCCGCCAGTGCCGAAAGTCAGATCGGGGCGCTGGTCGAAGATGTTCGCTTCATAGCAGCTGCGGTCGGTGATGGCCGCCGGGTCCTGGCAGCGCATGTACACGCCGCTGTTGGCGTCATCGCTGACAAAGAACTCCACGGTCAGCAGGTAATTGGAATAGGACTCCTTGGTCAAAAGGAACGATGCGCCCGAGCCTTCGGTGGCCTGGATGACGCCGTCGCCTGCGCGCCAGTTGGCATCGCCCACCACGGTGAAATTGTCCATGCCGGTGGCGCCGTCAATCAGCTTGACCCAGCCTTCGTCGGCGGCCTGGCCGGTGGCGCTCAGGCTGCCAATGCTCAGAAGGCCCGCCAGCAGCGGGGCGAAAAGGCGTGTGTGTTGTTTCATGTCTGTTGCTCCAGTAAGTGAAAAAGGGTGGCGCGCACTCAGGCCGTTGCAGGCTCGATGATATTGACGACCGGAATGTTCTGCTTTGACTTGCGGCGCCGTTCGATCTCGTCCATGGAATGACGGCAGGTGCCGGCTTTCTCGATCAGCTTGGTTTCGCACACATCACAGCGCACGCATTCCTTGAAGTCGATGGCCTCGCGGCGAATGGCGCCGGTGGGGCAGGCCTGTTCGCACACTTTGCAGGTGCTGCACTGCGGCACACGCTTGATGCGCAGCGGGCTGACGGTGGCAATGATGGCCAGTGCCGCGCCCAGCGGGCAGACATAGCGGCAGTAGAAGCGTTCCACCACCAGACACGCGGCCAGAATCACCAGCAGGATGGCCCACAGCAGCACCGAGGGACTGAAGAAGAACAGCGTTCCAAAAGGCTCGAAGTACTGGAAGATGCTGGCGTTGGCGTTCACCGAGGCCGTGCCCAGAATCAGCGCCAGAATGCCGTACTTGATGTACAGCGCATTGTCATGCAGCTTCTGCGGCACCTTGATCTGCCACTTCTTCGGCGCGAAGCGCGCGATGATGTCCTGCACGGCGCCGAACGGGCAGAGGGAGGAACAGAACACCCGGCCCCAGATGAGCGTGGTGATGAGCGTGAACACGACGATCATCAGTGTGGGCAGGTTGTTGGTGATCATCTCCGGGCCCATCTTGATCACGTTGGCAATGTGGGACACCGACAGGAAACCGTTCTTGTAGAAGCCCAGGTACAGCATGGTGGCTGTCAGCGTGCCCCAGCGCAGCATGGCGTTCTTGCTCAGGAATGCGGCCATCACAAAGCCCAGTAGAATGGACAGCAGGATCACGTCCGTCCAGGGCACCACGCCCCAGGGCGGCGCCAGTCGCAGACGTTCGAAGAAGCTGGCGTCCACCAGCCGCGCCTCCAGCAGTTGTTCTTCCGACAATACGGGCTCGCCCCGCGCCAGGGTCAGGCCCACGCCGGTCACCTGATATTCCAGCGCCACATCGCCACCGCCACCAGGCGTGTGATAGATCAGGTTGAAGGGTTGGGTGACGTCGAAATCGGGGTGCACAGTCAGCGACACCGCGTAATTGGCATTGCCCGCCACCAGGCCTTCTGTGGCCATGCCCATGTTGCCGAAGCGGGTGCCTGCGACGCGGCGCACGATGTCGCCCTGCTGCATCGACATGGGGAATTGCCGGAAGCCATTGCCAGCGCCCGGGCCGCTGGGTGCCAGCAGCAGGATCTCGCCGCCGCCGGAGCGGAACGTGGCATCGGCCTCGGCCAGCTCGAACGCTTCCTTGCCCACCATGAATTCGCCGATGGCGCGCTTGCCGATATAGGTCACCGCCAGCACGATGTCGGCGCCCTCGGCCGATTTGACCGTCATCTGCCGGATCACGCCCTGATCGGTCAGCGCCTGCCAGCTGTAGGGCTCCAGCAGCGCACGGGTGTTGTCGATGGTCATCTGTTCTTCTTCCGTGCCGGCCCCGAAGTTCAGATAGGCACGGGCCACGCGGCGGGAGACTTCGCCCACGCTGCGGGTCATGGCCGCACTGGTGGCGGTGGCGCTGGACAGACCGTCGATGTCCACATCCAGACGGAACTGGTCGGTGATTGGCTTGCGGCGGAACTGGGAGAGGAACACGGAGTTGTCGATGAAGTCGCCCCGGGAGAACAGGTAGGACTCGTAGTAATCCAGCACCTTCATGCTGGTGACCACGCCGTTCATGTCCATGCCGATCAGCATGTCGATGGGGCCGGCGTAGCCGCGCTGTTCGGGCGGGTAGTCATCGGTCAGATACACGAAGCCCACTTGCTCTTCCACGCCGGTATCCGGGTTCTTGCGATAGCCACGGTAGACGGGGGCATCACCTGCCTCTTTTTCCGAGAAAGTCTCGGCGATGGGCAGCACTTCCTTCAGGTATTCGGGTTTGACCTCCATCGAGAAGGGGGTCTGGGACAGGGCAGGGGTGGCAAGAGCGAGCAGGGCGAGCAAGGCAGCCAGCCGTACAGCAGCAGATTTCAGATGGCGCATGGGGGACGTGTGTCCTGTTCTTGTTATGGCGACCGGAGTCGTTCGGGCTTGGTTGGGCCGTACTATAACGCGGCCTTGGGGCTTTGCGCGAGTGCCGGAAACAGCCGGTTCAAGCCGCTGCTTCGACCAGGGATTTGAGGTTCCTGGCAGCATCCCGCGTCTGCTTGCCCAGGCCAAGGCGGATCAGTGGCTGCAGCAGTCTGCCGAAGAGGGTTTTGGGCGTCATGGCGATGTGGTGCGTACTCAAGGTGCCTTCGGGATGTGCCGCCACCTGCAGGTCGACGGACACATCAAACATGGCGTCGGAGTACAGGCAGTGCAGACGGGCATCCTGCTGCCGTGCCAGGACGCGGCCCGTCATTTCCGAACTCGTCTTGCCCTGACGGTACACATAGCGCAGGGTGTCCCCTTCCGCATTGGGCCCGTCGCCCACTTTCGTCAGGCTCACGCAGGGCGGCAGCCACTTCGCCGTCTGCGGCAGGTCGTCGATGACGGCGAACACCTCGGCGGGCGTGCGGTGGATGATCACTTCGTGCTGGTAGCTTATGGCCATGGGGGTCTGTCTCTTGTCGAGCGTCTATCTGCAAGTGCGGGACGACCATCAGTCGAAGATTTCGCGCGCAGAATTGTCGTCTACTCTCGCGAAGTCATCGTCCCTGCCAACGTCCGGTATCGCCGCAAGCATTCCAAGGAAGCCTCTGCTGTCCAGTGGTAGCAATTCAACAGAATGGTCGCTTAGCGTGTTGTCGTCGCAATGTGCCATCTCTCAGTTCCCCTGCTCAGCCGCCATTCTCTCCTCGGCCCGCGCCCCGGACAGAATGCCCTCCAGCGCGTAATTGCCTTCGTGGCAGGCGTATTCGTAGATCGGATCCTCGCTGCGTGTCCAGTTGAGCACGGCGGTCCATGGCGCTTCCCAGGTCTCGTCGTCCTCGATGGTGAACTCGTAAGTCAGAATGTCTTCGGCCGTGCGCGTGAAGCGCTCCTTGAACAGGCGGTTGTCCCGCGAGCCCATGAAGTTGCTGGCTTCCGAGAAATTGCGCGTTTCGATGACCAGCGTGTCGCCCTCGAACCAGCCGCGGGAGTCGCCGTGCCACAGGCGGATGTCCTCATCCACGTGGGGGCGCTGCTGCAGGGGAATCAGGCGCACGTCGTGGATCATCTCCTGCACGATGGCCACGTGGGTGGCGCTCTGCACCACCTGGTAGTAGCTGTTGTAGCCTGCCAGCATGTAGGGCATGCCGTAGGTGATGCAGCGCTCCTGTACCGGGCGCGAGGTGTAGGAGTCGGACGGGCGTTCGCGACGCGCCTGGGCTTCGGCCTGCATGCGCTCGCGGGCTTCCGGACGCATGGCGGGCAGACGGCCGTTGGGCGGGTCGACAATCAGCGAGGTGCGCGTTTCCAGCGTGCGGTTGGCCATCCACGTCTGATCGTAGTTGCCGGTGGACGGGTCATAGGATTCCACCGTGCCGGACACCACTGCATTCAGGAAGCCGTCGCCGAACAGCGCATCGCCATCGCCCTGTTCTATTTCCGTCAGGCGGGCCAGCAGTTGTTCGTATTCGTCTTCCGACAGCTCCGCGCGGTCCGCGAAGATCTCGGGGCGCTGCAGTGGCGTGGTGCTGTTGTTGGCCCACACGCCCTGCATGTCAGGCTGGCCGTCGATGGTGCGGGGCGCCACGTAGACGTCCTGACCAAACGCATTGGACAAGGCGGTTGCCCCCAGCAGCAGGGCGATGGCGGTAGCGAGAGTCTTGCGCGTGCTCGTGTGCTTCATGTCAGGGTCTCCTCAGGGTTCGGTGCGCTCGGCGCCTTTCACGAGATGGCCGTACAGCAGCTCCTCGGCAAACTCGACACATTTGAATTCCAGCAGCTGGGCGTTTTCGTCCAGACGGCGGTACAGGGGCATCTTCATCGTCCAGGGGCGGGTGTAGACGCCCGGGTCTTCCAGCGTGACTTCGTACTCGATGACATCGCGGCCCAGGTGCGTGTAGCGCTCGGTCACCTTGAGCTGTTCGGTGTGGTGGTTGCCGGAGTGGTCCAGCCAGGTGTCGGGCATCTGTTCCGTCACGTCGATCACCAGGGTGTCACCTTCCCAGCGGCCCAGAGAGTGGCCCATCCAGCTGGGCACCGGCGCGGCAAAATCTGGACGGTCCATGTAGACCACGCGGCTCGCGCTGGCGAACTCGTAGGCCATGATCAGGTGCTCGGGCGACTGCACGATGTGGAACGGGAAGGGCATGTAGTTGGCGCGGGG